>JACMNW010000103.1 GCA_014378345.1 Pseudorhodobacter sp.
GCACGCGTTTCGACCGAGCGTCAGGCCCCCCTGCCCCAAGCGGACGGGCTGCGTGCAGCAGGTTGCCGCGACATCCACGAAGAACAAGCTTCCGGTGCCAGCCGATCGCGCCCGCTGGAGGCGAAAGGCGCACATTTTCGCTCTCTGCGTGACCCGATCGACACTACGAGCCCGCAAGGCAAGTTCACCCTTCAGGTGCTTGGCGCAGCAGCGGAGCTTGAACGGGCGTTGATCCGGGAGCGAACGGTTGCAGGCCTGCGTTCGGCCAAGGCGCAGGGGCGGATTGGCGGCAATCCAGGACTTCGGGCGCGTGATCCGGCAGCTTTGCGCAAAGTGGCCGCAGCGCGGGATGAGACCTATTTCAACCAGTTGGACATGACCGCGGAGGAATGGGTGCCGCAGCTCCGCCGCCTGCGGCCCGATATGCCTTGGGAGGATCTGGTGCGCGTCATCAACGGCCAATTGCCGCGTGGCCGGCCGGATTGGACCGTGGAACGGCTGACCCGCGCTGTGAAACGTTATGTACTTGACGGGTTGCTGGAAACCCGACTGCTCGACCGCGCGAAACGGTCGGATACTGACGACCGCCTGCTTGCCATCGTCGCCGGGATCGCTGGCGGTGCCCCGGATATGACACTGCAAGCCATCTGCGACAGGCTGGAGGCAATGCGGGAACGCACGCCACGTGGGCGGTCCCGCTGGCAGCCCTTTTCGGTACGGATGCTTCTGGAAAGGGCCAAGACGCGGGGGCTGCTATGAGATTCCGTCATCCGGTCCATGCTTTGCGCTTCTGAAGCAAGTTCTTGATGCGTCGACCGCGACGACTGCTTAACAATCGATGCCGAATCGATTGTCTACCCGTTTGCTCCGGCTCGTACCATCCGTCTCGCTTCGGCAAAGCAGCGGAACGCTTCTATTCAGCGCATGCAAAGCACCTGATCCGGTCAAGTTGGCATCCAACATCTCTTCAAATATCACTTTATTATTTAATAACATGTGGTTAGTGAGTATTCCCAATGCGTTACCTGAACATTGGCTACAACATCATGTGGTGCAGGACCAACCACAAACGATATCTTGCACCAAAAAATCACTTGCGTGACAAGGGTTGTCGGTGTCATCACTGCGCTTGAACGCTGCAAGTTGTTTTTCTCACGTCCATGCGTTCCAAACGATCAGCCGCACTTAATGTGGCACGATATGGTTACGCTCCAAGAGGCCGGAGCAATCGAGGGCAGTATGACTGGCATTCGCCGGATAGACGAGATCATCCAAATCAACGCTGACCGCCTTTCGGTAGCGCTCGACAACCATATGCGCTCTACCTTCATGCCCGATGCGCGCAAGGAGCTTCGAAAGTTCACTTCTGCTGAGGCCGCAGAGTTCCTTGCGATTGATGCTGCGAGGTTGCGGAAGTTTCATTTCGACGGGAAAATTCCCGAAGTCGAGATGGATGGACGTGGGCGGCGCATGTATTCAGCTGAGAGCTTGATAGAAATCCGGCGCGCACTTGAAACTACGTCACGAAAGTCGGGCCAGTTTTTTCCTGGCCGCACTGCCACTGAAAAGCTTCAGATTATTGCTGTTGCCAACTACAAGGGCGGTTCGTCGAAGACGACCACCGCAATTCATTTGGCGCAACGGCTCGCGCTGCGGGGATACCGCGTTTTGGCGGTTGATATTGATCCTCAGGCTAGCATGACGTCCATGTTCGGCTATAGCCCCGAGACCGAATTCCGAGATGGCGGAACCGTGTATGACGCGATCCGGTACGATGAGCCTATGCCTATGCGCGACGTTGTTCGGCAAACTTATTTCCCAAATCTCGATCTTGCCGCTGCAGGATTGATCCTTGCAGAATTTGAGCATGAAACCCCACGGGCGCTCAATGAAGGTAAGGAGCCTCGATTCTTTCAGCGGCTTGGTCTCGCCATTGATCAGGTGCAGGCAGATTATGATGTGGTGGTGATCGACTGCCCTCCTCAACTTGGCTTCCTAACAATGTCTGCAATGATTGCGGCCACGACAGTTCTGATCACGGTTATTCCATCGATGCTAGATATCGCTTCGATGAATCAGTTCTTGGCGATGACTGCGTCCCTTCTGGAGGTCGTAAGCCGACATGGAGCTTCGCTTGAATATGATCACCTTAAGTTCCTGATCACCCGATTTGAGCCTTCAGACGGCCCGCAGGCACAGATGGCAGGGTTCCTCAGAGCCCTGTTCACCGATCAGGTGATGACCAATACGTTCCTGAAATCGACCGCCATTTCAGACGCTGGCTTAACCCAGCAGACCCTTTACGAAGTTGATAAGTCAGAATTTAACCGTAACACCTATGACCGGGCGCTCGAATCTATCAACAATGTTGTTGGTGAGATGGAAGGTCTTCTCCGGGAATCGTGGGGGAGGCCCTGATGGCTCGCAAAGACCTGTTCAAAGGAACACTTGAGGCGATGTTGTCGCCTGAGCAAGGCATCGCACGCCCGCCGCAAGGCAAAGGCATTCTGCACAACAGTGCCCTTGGCGCAGTAGAAGCTGGGCTGGCACATAACCAAAACCGGACACAGGTTGTCGACCTGGACCCGTCCGAGATAGAGGACAGCGAGCATGCTGACCGCCTGCCTTACGACGACGCGGACCTGACCGGCCTAGTTGAGAGCATCCGGGCGCACGGCCAACAAATCCCGATCCTCGTTTATAGAAAAAACTCTGGTGGTTACCGGGTTATTTACGGCCGTCGTCGCCTCGCAGCCCTCCGCAAAATTGGGGGAAAGGTCCGGGCCCTGATCAGCCACACGATGGGAGATGACGATCGGATCATCGCTCAGGGGATCGAAAATGCTGTCAGGAAGGATTTGTCATTTATCGAGAAGGCACTTTTCGCGCATCGTCTTCGCCAGTCCGGCGTGAAAGACGCCACGATCAGGGCGGCACTTAACATCGATGTCAACGTCGAAAAAGCTACGCAGATTTCTACAATGAAGATGGTGGTAAACGAGATCGGTGAGGAGATCATTCTTGCAATAGGAGCGGCGCCTGACGTCGGCCGAACCAGATGGCGTGCTGCGGCAAAGTTGTTCCAAGAACGTTTTACCGCAGCGGACCGCCCGCGTGTCGCGGCACAGGTTTTGGCCTTTCGGGAGAAACAGGACGCCATTCAGTTTACCGTGGTAAACCATCCAGATCAAGATTTTGACCAAAGCAACCGTTCTGACGCGCGTTTCGAACATTTTCTTGCATCACTTCGCGCCTCCAATGACGTGCAGAAGCCAGAGTTGGCCGGGGGAGATGCACAGGAAATAAGTGTCGGCGACCAGATCATCGGCATCACGAAGGCTTCGCGAGCTACCGTAACGCTTACTGTGCGGGCGAAGGATGATCCTTCATTTCATCGCTGGGTTAGCGAAAACGTTGATCGCCTGCTACGGCAGGCGCATGACGAATGGGCCGCTTCGCCCGAAAACGAAACCTTAACAGAATAGGAGGCACGCAGAAGGACCAAAGCAAAAGGCCCCCCAGGATACATCCCGAGAGGCCGATTTGAGCGGATCAAACACAGCGCCAACTGTAATCTGACACCAATTTTCGTACGGTCAGAATCCCTCAGTCAGCCCCTAAAGTCAACAAGCGCCTTGCGGGCGACAAAGGGAAATTTGCCAAATTTCGCTAACAGCGGCTTTTTGTAAACTTTTTTCGCAAGACGGCTCGGAGATTTGTCCGACACGAGGCCAATGACGCGGTTCGCGTGAACACGCATGGCTACGCATTTTTCGACTAAACTCACGGCAGTCGGCAACCTGGCTCCGGTCCCCCAAGACGGCGCACGCGCACCCACCCACCCTGCTCCGGTTGACCGCTGGCAGGTGTTAGACGACCTAACAATAGCTCGAGAAGCATTTGGTTTGAAACCGGATTCTCTGGTTGTCCTCCGCGCACTGCTCACATTCCTGCCCAAAGACGGTGGCGACCGACCATTCGTTGGTTCGTTGGTTTGGCCGTCCAATCGGTGCTTATCCGAGCGATCCGCGGGGATGGAAGAACGTACGCTTCGCCGCCACTTGGGCAGACTGGTTGACACCGGACTGATCCAACGTCGCGCCAGCCCGAACGGCAAACGTTACAGCCGTCGGTTGCGTACAATTATCACAGCGGCATATGGCTTTGACCTTGGTCCGCTTTTCTTCCGGCATCCTGAGATCAGCGCTGCAGCTAAGGAGGCAAAGAGCAGCACCGAACTTGTGCGCCATCTCCGCGCGGAAATTTTGGATCGACTAGCGATTATTGAGAGTTTACCGCAGCAAACGCAGGCGAATCTCATTTCAGACGACGAATTGGCCGAAGTCCGTCGGATGCTTCGGCGAAAACCCAACATCGATTTTCTGAAAAACGCACTTTTTGCGGTTGATAAGATTGTAAAATCCACCCTGCCCCATCCGAACGAAACCGAGCGTTCAACTGAATTGTCCGCCAGCGACGGACAATTTGTCTGGCATCAACAGAAAGCAAATAAAGAGTCTTATGAATCTGTTATGGATCAAAATCACCAAATGATGGACGACAACGATGAACTGGCTATGAACAGGGATGCGTTGAGAAATTCGCACCCAATGCCAGAAGCGGAGAATCTTTTGGCAACGAAAGATTACAATCCGATAATGCCGCAAGAAATTGACCAGATCGCACTCCAACAATGTCTTGAAAGCTTAACCGAGAGCACGGCATTTTCCTTGGAACCCATCAGATCCTGGAGAGACTTAACCGGTCTTGCCAGAACACTTGGCCCAATGATTGGCGTTACCCGAGAATGTTTCGATCATGCCGCATATGTTATGGGCGAGATCAAAGCAGCCATAGCGCTGTTGTGCATCGTTCAAAAAGGCGATGCCGTAAAACGTCCTGGCGCTTACCTCAGAAAACTAACGCAGATCGCTGAGGCTGGCTCACTCTCGTTGAGTAACATGATCCGCTTGACGGCGCGGCGGGCTAGAGCGCCCACTATGGCGATGTGATGTTCAAAAGTTTATTAGCCGCACCCATGAAGGTTTACCGCAGTAAACCTTTTGGTATCCGCCTGAAGAGTTTCGGGCATTCACCCTCGCGGTGGGGCAGGTGCCAACTTGGATAGCAAAGCATCTGACCAAACATCACTCATCGAGATAGCCCCGGTGCATCCGGGAAGAGGCCTGGCATCCATCTCCCGGCTAACGTGGCGGGAAATACCAGTCGCAATGGTGCGCGTGAGCTGTCCGACGCCACCGCCCCACTTTCTATCAAGGCTGAGGTTACGCGCCGCGCGCCCCGTTCGCCAAGGCCGAGGATTGCAGGGATTTCTGCCCGTTGCAGTTCGCCATGGTAGAGGAGCGCGCGCATCACGGTATCGGACTTGATGGGAAGGGCGCCCGCTTTGATCTTTTCGGCTGCCCAACCCAAAATTCGATCGCGCAGTGTGTCCGGCCGCATCAGGCTGGTCATGAACTCAACCTGATCTATCGAGACGCGCAGGAAAAATCTGGTGAATTCGGCAAGGGCGGTTTCACTAAGTGTACCACGCCCATCCCTGTCGCCACGTCGCGGGCCGTCGCAAGCTGCCAAATGTTGCTTATACTCCATCTCATTTCGGGCTAAGCCGCGCGCAACCGACCAGAGGCCTCCCGTATCCAGCGCATTGCGCAAAATCGCATAGGACATCAACCTGGCGACCCGACCGTTTCCATCCAGAAACGGGTGAATCCACAACAGCCGGTGATGGGCAGAGGCGGCAGCAAGAACTGATCCAACCCGGCCCGGTGCGCGGTAAGCCTGATCAAACCGCTGAAGAAAACGTGGCACGGCACCGGGGCTGATAGCCACATGCCGCCCGACAACCACATCACGGCTGCGCAA
>JACMNW010000104.1 GCA_014378345.1 Pseudorhodobacter sp.
TGGGGAATACGCCCTGTGCGGCGATATTGGGCCAGCGCGGTATATTGAAATTGCGCGGGGTTTGGGCGGAAGCCTTGGGCAAGGCCGTGCTGCCGATGGCGCATCCGGCGTATCTGTTGCGCAACCCGATTGCTAAGCGTGAGGCTTGGGCGGATTTACTGGCGATTAAAGCGAGGTTGGGATGAGTTTTCCGGTGGATATGGTCACATTGCTGACGTTCATTCCGGCGGCCCTTGCGCTGAACCTGACGCCGGGGGCGGATATGATGTTTTGTTTGGGGCAGGGGATGCGGGGCGGGCCTAGGGCGGCGATTGCTGCGGATTTGGGGATCGTGCTGGGTGGGTTGGTGCATGTGACCGTGGCGGGTTTGGGGTTGGGCGCGCTGGTTGGGCAGTATCCGTGGCTGTTTGATGCGATCAGGTGGGTTGGGGTTTTGTATCTGCTGTGGTTGGCTTGGGGGGCGTTTACCGGGCCGGGGTTGGCGGGGGCTGGCGTGGCGGTGAAGCCGGGGCGGGCGTTTTGGCAGGCCTTGGTTGTCAGTCTGACCAATCCGAAGGTGATTTTGTTCGTGTTGGCGTTTATTCCGCAGTTTGTAGACCCCGTGCGGGGGCCGGTGCTGGCGCAGTTTTTGATCTTTGGTGCGGTGCTTTGCGTTGGCGGGTTGGTGATCAACGGGTTGGTTGGGGTGTTTGCGGGCGGACTGGGCAGCAAGATGGCGCGGTCGCCCCGTTTGGCGAGGGCGTTGGGGCTGGCGAGTGGGGGCATATTTGCGGCGCTAGCGGTACGGCTGGCTGTGATGCAGCGAGGGTGATGGCATGAGCCGGATTGACGAAAAAAAGGAATTTGTCCCAGTGAGGATTGCGGTGCTGACGGTGTCGGATACGCGGGGGACGGCGGATGATAAGTCTGGCGATACGTTGGTGGAGCGGTTGACGGGTGCGGGACATCTGTTGGCCGCGCGGGGGATTGTGCGCGATGACCGCGCATTGATTGCGGCGCAGTTAAGGACTTGGATTGCGGATCCGTCGGTGGATGTGATCCTGACTACCGGGGGCACCGGTCTGACCGGGCGCGATGTGACCGTGGAAGCGCACCGCGATGTGTATGAGAAAGAGATTGAGGCGTTTGGAACTGTGTTTACCATCGTTTCGATGCAGAAAATAGGCACCTCGGCTGTGCAAAGCCGGGCCTGTGGCGGTGTGGCCGGGGGGACGTATTTGTTTGCCCTGCCGGGCAGTCCGGGGGCCTGCCGTGATGCGTGGGATGAGATCTTGGCGCGTCAATTGGATTACCGCCATCGGCCCTGCAATTTCGTTGAAATCATGCCGCGATTGGATGAACATAAGCGGCGCAAATAGCGGGCTTTAAGATGCAGGACAGCCCGTGATCTCAACCGCGCGGCTGTCTGCCAAAACGGTAAGTTTGATCTTTGATCGGTCCAGCGCGAACGGCGCACCTGTGGGAGCAACCATATCGGTGACGGTTGTCAGCGTGCCACCATTCCGGGTGGTTTTTGCCTCGGCTACCCAAATATCAGGCTGATCTGTTTCAAAGGCGACAGTCTCTGCGCCACCCAGGGCCGGAAGCTGCAGGGTTGCGGTGATTTTGAGGCCATCGTCAATGGGGTCAACTGTGCAGGAAATCGCACTGAGGCCCGCCTTGCTTGCATCTTTCGGCTGGGCTGCCATAGCTTTCTGGATGGTTGCATCTTGCGCGCCCTGCCCGTCCAGATCGGCCGACAACTTCAAAGATGCGGGCATGCAAATATCTTTGCAAACCCCAAGCTCAATCGCTGCGTGCAGGCGTACGGGTTTGGTGGGATCAAGGGCGGTTACCTCAAGCGGCAGGGTGACCTGACCGTGGTAGCCAATAGATTGAATGCCATTGGTTAGAAAAACTGCGGGGGTTGGCCAATGCACATGCACTGATTTCAGGTTTTCAGAGCCGGACCAATTGAACAGGGGCGGAATGCCCGCCTCACCCGGACTGCGCCAATAGGTCTTCCATCCGGGGGCAAGCGTCAGCTGCAAGCCCGCCATATAGGTGCCACTGTCGGTCTGCCAGCCAGATAAAAGATCTGCATCGAACATGTCGCTATGCTGGCTGTTTTGCGCAAAACCAGGTATTGCGAAGATGGCAAAAGTGGCGGCAAGAGCGAAGACTTTGATCATCATGCGACCATAGACACGGCAGCGTAAATGAAAAGTCACTTTCCAGCGATAAGCAGTTTACCTAAGCAGTCAGGCCTTGAGACCACCGACGCGATTGCGCATGTTGGGGATGTGGCGTTTGGCACGGGTGGCGCGATGGACCTTGGTGGACATATTTTGATTGCAATGCCGGGGATGGGCGATCCCCGTTTTGAACATGCGGTTGTTTTGGTCTGCGCCCATTCAAGCGATGGCGCGATGGGGTTGATCATCAATAAACCAGTACCGGATTTGAGCTTTGAGAACCTGATAGATCAGCTATCAATTCCCAAAGGCGAGCCGGGGCGCGAAATACGGGTGCATCAGGGTGGGCCGGTAGAACGGTCCCGCGGGTTCGTATTGCATTCTCGCGATTGGCAGGCGGGAAAGGCCACGATGCAAATTGCGGAATTGTATGGGATGACGGCGACGCTGGATATTCTTGAGGCTTTGGCAAAGGGGGCGGGGCCCGCATCTGCGCTGTTGGCGCTGGGCTATTCGGGCTGGGGGCCGGGGCAATTGGAGGCAGAGATTGGCCGCAATGATTGGCTGACGTCGACGGCTTCGGCAGAATTGATCTTTTCGCCTGATGATGGTGGAAAATGGACCGGGGCGCTGCGCGGAATGGGGATTGATCCGGTGGCGCTGTCATCGGTGGCGGGCCGAGCGTAGATTTTTAGGCAAAAATCTAGCGCAAATTTTTTTGAAAAATTCGGGGTGCGGTTTTGAAAATATGCGCCCGTCGCTGGCGTTGGGCCTCCGGCGGGGATATTTGGGCCAAAATGAAATTGGTTATTCGCCGTATGGAATCCAGATGGTTTTCACCTCAGTGGCTTGGCGCAAGAAGGTTTGGCCTTCGCCATTTGGCCCATACCAATCGCGGGCTTTGCCGTTGTTCACACATGTGCGTTTGATGTTGCTGGCGGCTTCGCGTTCCACCGTGGCGGAAAGGTTGGTGGAGCTGAAGCACCAGACCGCATCTATATCCATGTGGCCTGCAAGTGGTTTGGCGAGGTCGGCGTGGGAGCCGGTGACGATATTGACGACGCCCGGCGGCAGGTCAGAAGTTTCTAAGACTTGATAGAAATCGGTAGCGGCCAGCGGATAAGGGTCGGATGGCACCAGCACGCAGGTGTTGCCCATGGCGATGGCGGGGGCCATGAGCGAGATCAGGCCTAGAAGCGGGGTATCATCAGGGCAAAGTGCACCGATCACGCCGCAGGGTTCGTTCATGGCCAAGGCCACGCCGCGGATGGGGACGGATTTGGCAGCGCCATCGAATTTGTCGGCCCAAGCGGCGTAGGTGAAGAGGCGGGAGATGGCGGCCTCGACTTCCTGGTCGCCGGGTTTGCCGGTGAGGTCAGACAAGCGCTTGGCGAATTCCGGGGCGCGGGCGGACAGGTTTTCGGCGATGTAGAACAGAATTTGCGCGCGGGCATTGGCAGTGGTGCGTGCCCAGCCTTTGGCGGATTGTGCGGCCTCCACCGCGTTGCGGATGTCTTTGCGGTTGCCAATGCCAGCGTGGCCCAGAAGTTTACCCTTTGGCGACCAGAAAGCGCGGGAATAGCCGCCGTCGGGGCGCAGCTGTTTGCCGCCGATGAAGAGTTTGGCAGTACGGTCTAATCCATGGGTTTCGGGGGTGGCGGGTTCCGGGAAGGCGGTAATTTGTTTCAGGGGTTTGGCGGTGGCGGTGGGTTTGAGGTAGGCTTGCAGGCCTTCCCACCCACCTTCACGCCCGAAACCGCTTTCGCGCACGCCGCCGAAGGCTGCGGCGGCGTCAAAGAGGTTGCTGGCGTTCACCCAGACCACGCCGGATTTGATCTTTGGGGCCACGTCGAGGGCGAGGTTGATGTTTTCGGTCCAGACTGTTGCGGCAAGGACGTAGCGGGTGTTGTTGGCAAGATCGACGGCCTCGGAAGGGGTGCGGAAAGTCATCGAGTCGAGGACCGGGCCGAAGATTTCTTCCTGCATCAAGGTTGATGCGGCAGAGAGGCCGGTGATCAGGGTGGGGGGGTAGAAGCAGCCCGGCGGCAAGGGGGTGGCGGCGGTGTGGTGTTCGCCTTCGGGGTTGGCTTTGATCAGGGCGGTAATAGCGGCCAGTTGAATGGGGTCTACCAAAGCGCCTATGTCTATGCACTTATCCAAAGGGTCGCCGATGCGTAACCCGTCCATCCTGCGTTTGAGTTTTTCGTAGAAACGTGGGGCTACTCCTTCCTGCACCAGAAGGCGGGAACCGGCGCAGCAGACCTCGCCTTGGTTGAACCAGATGGCATCGACGAGGCCTTCAACGGCTGAGTCGAGATCAGCATCGTCGAACCCGATGTAGGGGGATTTTCCGCCGAGTTCGAGCGTGAGGGCTTTGCCGGTGCCTGCGGTTGCGGCACGGATTTTGCGGCCCACGGCAGTGGACCCGGTGAAGGCGATTTTGTCGATATCGGGATGATTGACGATGTGCTCGCCTGTGGAGCCGTCGCCGGTGACGATGTTCAGCACACCCTTTGGCAGGCCCGCCTCGCGCGTGAGGTCGGCGAACAGCAGGGCGGTGAGCGGGGTGTATTCGGCGGGTTTGAGGACGACAGTGTTGCCAGCAGCCAAGGCAGGGGCGACTTTCCATGCCAGCATCAGCAGCGGGAAATTCCACGGGATGACCGCGCCGCAGACGCCGAGGGGGGACATATCGGGCATCTCGGACGAGAGAAGCTGGGCTAGGCCTGCGTGGTAGTAGAAGTGGCGGGCGACGAGGGGGATATCGATATCGCGGCTCTCGCGGATGGGTTTGCCGTTGTCGAGGGTTTCAAGTACCGCGAACAGGCGCGATTGTTTCTGGATCATCCGGGCAAGGGCGTAGAGATGTTTGGCGCGTTGGTGGCCGGTGAGGCGCGCCCATTTAGGCCCAGCGCGGCGGGCGGCTGCGACGGCGGCATCGACATCTGTGGCGTTGCCTTGGGTGACGTCAGCGAGTTTGGTTCCGGTGGCGGGGTTGGATGTGGGAAACGTTTCACCGGGTTTGATGAAGCTGCCATCAATGAAATGGCCGAATTTGCGCCCGTGTTTGGCGATCCACGCCAGTGCTTCGGCGCTGGATTCGGGGGCAGGGCCGTAGGACATTGTGTCGAAGATATCGCGGACGGTCATGGATTACCCCATCGCATGGCGGTTGGCGGCTGAATAATGGCCGGTAAGGTGATGTTCCAACTGGCGTTCAATATCGCCCAGCAGGGACGATGCACCGAAGCGGAACAGGTCAGGTTGCAGCCATGGCAGGCCAAGCTCATCCTTCATCATCGAGAGGTACACCAGCGCGTCTTTGGCTTTGGCAATGCCGCCTGCGGGTTTGTAGCCGACTTTTATGCCTGTGCGGTCCTGGTAATCGCGGATGGCGCGGATCATGGTCAGGGTGACGGGCAGGGTGGCGTTAACGCCTTCTTTGCCGGTGGAGGTTTTGATGAAATCAGCACCTGCCATCATGCAGATCAGCGACGCGCGGGCGACATTGCGCAGAGTGCCTAATTCGCCTGTGGCGAGGATGGCTTTGATGTGTGCGTTGCCACAGGCGGCGCGCATTTGCTGCATTTCGTCATAGAGGGCGTGCCAGTTTTGCGTCAGCACATGGCGGCGGGAAATGACGATGTCGATTTCTGCCGCGCCTGCGGCAACGCTTTCGCCGATTTCGGCAATGCGCAGGTGCAGGGGCGACAGGCCCGCAGGAAAGCCGGTTGATACGGCGGCGACGGGGATATTTGATCCCTCTAACGCGCGGACAGCGGTTTCGACCATGTCATGGTAGACGCAGACCGCCCCGGTGGTGAGGCCGGTCATACCCAGTTTTTCAAGGATACCGGCGCTGACCGGCTGGCGGGCTTTGGCGCAAAGGCGCTGAACGCGGCCTGCGGTATCATCGCCTGACAGCGTGGTCAGGTCGATCAGACTGATGGCTTTGCAAAGCCACGCGGCTTGGTAGTCTTTCTTCACGGTCCGACGCCCCGGCAAGGTGGCGGCGCGGCGCTCAATAGCCGAGGTGTTGGCTTGCACGGAGCCGACCCAATCCAGATCCAGCGGCATGCCGTTGTTGCGCGGATGGGTGAGTTGCGGCAGCAAATTGGCTTGCCGCGAAGGGGCGAGATCGGTTTGCACGGTCATACTCCGGCATGGGTAAGGTGGCAGGGTCGCATGGCCAAGGCGGTTTGTGCAAGAGGCGTAGCCAAACCGTATGGATTTTTTTGACCAAGCGATAAAAATTCGCTCCCTTTCGTTTTGGTGCTTGCAACGGTAGGTATCTTTCGCCCGTTTGGCGTGCAGTTTTTGGAGAGCCGACTTGGAAACATTGGATCTGACCGGGCATTGGGCGGGGATTGCGTCGGTGATCCTGTTTGTCGTGGCATATGTGGCGGTGGTGTTTGAGGACCGCTTGAATATGCGCAAATCCAAGCCCGTGTTGTTGGCCGCGGGGTTGATTTGGGCGCTGATCGGGGTGGCCTATGCGCAGGCCGGTCAATCGGACCGGGTACATAGCCATGCGGTTGAAATCATTTCCGAATATGGCGAGTTGTTCCTGTTTCTGCTGGTCGCGATTACCTATGTGAATACGCTGGAGGAACGGCGCGGGTTTGAGGTGTTGCGCGCTCGGCTGGTGGGAATGGGGCTTAGCTATCGGCAGTTGTTTGTGCTGACCGGGGTCTTGGCGTTTTTCCTGTCATCGGTGTTGGACAATCTGACGACCGCACTGGTGATGGGGACGGTGGTGTTGGCGTTGGGCAAAGCGTCGCCGCGGTTTGTGGCGGTGGGCTGTGTGTCTGTGGTGGTGGCATCGAACGCGGGCGGCGCGTTTTCGCCGTTTGGCGATATCACCACGCTGATGGTGTGGCAGAAGGGCAAGCTGGGATTTTTTGAGTTCTTTGCTCTGTTTGTGCCAGCGGCGGTGAACTGGGCAGTACCTGCGGCGATCATGTATTTCGCGGTGCCGAAGACGAAGCCTGAGGTCGATGCGACAAGAGTAAGGGCCAAACCCGGGATGGTGGGGGTGGCAGTGCTGTTTGCTCTGACAATCCTCACGGCGGTGTGTTTCAAGAATTTCCTGAACCTGCCGCCTGCGATGGGGATGATGCTGGGCTTGGGCTATTTGCAGATGTGGTCATATTATCTGTCGCGCAAAGGCAACCGGCGGGATGATCAGGATATGATCCTGGACAATTTCAAGGAAATTGAGCGGGTGGAATGGGATACCTTGCTGTTTTTCTTTGGTATCATCTTTGCGGTGGGCGGGTTGGGCGTGCTGGGGTATTTGGCGCTGTCTTCGCAGCTATTGTATGTGGGGTTGGGTGCCACCTACGCGAATATCATCATCGGCGCGCTTTCGGCGATTGTGGATAATATTCCTTTGATGTTTGCCGTGCTGACGATGGATCCGGCGATGTCGGATGGGCAGTGGCTGCTCGTGACGCTAACCTGCGGGGTTGGCGGATCACTGCTGTCGATCGGGTCGGCGGCGGGGGTGGCGTTGATGGGGGCGGCACGGGGGCAGTACACATTCCTGAGCCATCTGAAGTGGAGCTGGGCGGTGGCACTTGGCTATGTGGCATCTATTTGGGCGCATATGTTGGTGAATGCCGGGCTGTTTTAGGCGAGGCTGCTTATCGCCCCTGACGGGCTTTCTTCGCTGCGGCAGCGCAGAAAGCCGTCAAACTTGATATTTGGTTTGGGTCAGGCATCCCGCAGGGCGGCGTTCTGGTCTATCAGATAGCGCTGTGACAAGGGGATGGCTGCGGCCCCAAGCGACCGCGCTTGCGCGCCGACGGTGCCTTGGCGAATTTGTGGCGGATCGATGCCCGCCAGATCAAGGCGGTGAAAGGCGGCTTCGGTGCGCCGGGTTATTTCGGCGCGTATGGCTGGGGGCATCCAACCGTCAATGATGACGGCTTCAAGTTCCATCAAGGTGGAGGCGCTGAGAATGGCGCTGGCAAGTCCTTCGGCGGCGGCGTCTATCCACGCTGATAGGATGGGCGCGCTGACGTGCCATTCGTCGGGGTTTTGCCACAGGTCGCCTGAGGGTTCATCTGCTGCGTCCATCGCGGCGGCAAGGGCGGACATCGAGGCCACATCCAGCAGGCGGCGCATGCGGCCGTCGGGACCGGGCACCGGCATGGGGCCGACGCCTGCGGCGTTTCCGGTTCGTCCGGTGAAAAGTTGGCCATTTAGAACCAAACCGCCGCCAATGAAGTAGCCGAAATAGAAGTAGAGGAAATCCTTTGGCCGGTCGCCTGTGCCAAACACCA
>JACMNW010000105.1 GCA_014378345.1 Pseudorhodobacter sp.
CCACAAACGACTCGTGGTCCAGGGGCGGTTTGGGGCCATAAGTGAATTGCACCATCGTCCCGCCGCGGCGCAGCACATTGAAGGCGCCACCCACGATTGCGCGGCGCACTTCGGTAGGCATGGACAAGAGCGGCAGGCCGGAAATGACCGTATTCACGCCATTTGGGCAATGCTTGGCCACATCTTGCGCGCCCGCCACATGCACGGACACGCCGGGAAATGCAGCGCGCAGATGGGTGGCAAAATCCGGGTTCATCTCAAACAACACCAAGTCGTCGGGCCGAACACCGGCGTTCAGGATCGCGCGGGTGAAAACGCCTGTGCCGGGGCCAAATTCCACCACACGGCCAGAGTTTGGCCCTAGGCCCGCCACCATAGCGCGTGCCAGAAAGCCTGAGGAGGGCACGATGGCCGAAGTTTGCACTGGGTTGCGGGCAAGCTGGCGCAGGAAAAGCACAAGGTCTGACGGCATACTTCAGAAATCCCCTTGGATGGCACCTGCAGTCTCGGCTTTAGGGCAAGCGAAAGTTTTCGACAACCCGGCGCATTACTTGCGGAATTTATCCAAGCTTACAACCTCGGCGTCGCGGTGCGGAGGCGGTTCAACCTCAACCGCGTCTTCGCCATCTTCGCCCTCGTCATCATCGTCGGAATGGGTTTCAAACTTCAGACCAAATTCAACCGACGGATCAACGAAGGTGCGCACAGCATCAAAGGGGATTTTCAGGGGTTCTGGCTGGTTGCCAAAATTCAGGGTGATGGAAAAACCATCATCAGTGACAGTCAGATTTTCAAACCAATGCTGAATAACCACAGTCATTTCAGCAGGGTAGCGAGAATGCAGCCAATCGGCGATGTTCACATCCGGGTGGGTGGTATCGAAAGTGATAAAGAAATGATGCGCGCCGGGCAGGCCGTTTGCAGCCACATCCGATAGCACGGATTGGATCAATCCCCGCATCGCGCGGTGCATCAGGTTGCCGTAATCTATTGATCGCGCCATGATCGGGCCTTTCTTTGGTGCGCCCAACATACGGGATTCGCCCCCAAAGGGAAGGGGGCGATGCTGCAATGCCGCGAAGTTTAGATCAGTGCCGCTACAACCGACGCGAGAGCGCTAAGGCCAAGCACCAGCGGCAACGACCAATGGCGCATCAACAAGAGCCATGCCGCAACAATTCCGATTGCCAAGGCCACCAGATTGACCGAAGCCCAATCAGGAAAGATCAGATGAAACGGGCCGAAGTCTATTTTGCCGACGGATTTGAAGATGACATGGGCGGCGAACCACAGCGACAGGTTGGCAATAACGCCGACCACCGCTGCGGTAATTGCTTTCAGCGCTCCCGCAAGCCGGGGTTCTGCGGTGATGCGTGCGATGTAGGGGGCGAAGGTGAAAATCCATAAAAAGCACGGCACAAACGTCATCCACAAGGTGACCACGGCCCCTGCGATGCCATACATCCAGCCGCCTTGTTTGTGGGCGGCAAGATAGCCCACAAATTCGGTGACCAAGATCAGCGGGCCGGGGGTGGTTTCGGCAAGACCAAGACCGTCCATCATCTGTGGCAGGGAAAGCCAGCCTTTGTCTTGCACGACGGCTTGGGTCATCCATGCCAGCACCGCGTAAGCCCCGCCAAAAGTGACAACGGCGAGTTTGGAAAAAAACAGGCCGATATCGAACAGCAAGCCCCGTTCGAACTGCCACAGAACGGCGAGGGGGATCAGCCAAAGCGCAAGCCAGATGGCAAGCGTGAATTGGGTTCTGGCGGGGGCATGGGGAATTGCGGGGGCTGGCGTGGATGGGGCCTTGCTGGTGAAGGCGCCAAAAAGGGCGGCGGCGATGATGATCACCGGGAAGGGGATGTTCAGCGCGAACAGGGCAAAGAAAGCGACTGCGGCGATTACCCAATAAATACGGCCATTTAGGGCGCGTTTCGATACACGCAGCAGCGCCTCAATCACTATTGCCACGACGGCGGCTTGCACGCCGGTGAACAGGGCTGCGATCAGAGGTAGTTGGCCAAAGGCGGCATAAATCATTGACAGGGCCAGCACAACGGCAGCCCCCGGCAGCACGAACAGCAGCCCCGCGATCAACCCGCCCTTGGTGCCGTGCATGCGCCAGCCGGTCCAGGTGGCCAGTTGCATAGCCTCCGGCCCCGGCAGGAGCATGCAGAAAGACAGCGCAGACAGGTAGTCTTTTTCAGACACCCAATCCCTTTCTTCCACCAATTCGCGGTGCATCAGGGCGATTTGAGCTGCCGGACCACCAAAGGACAAAAGCCCAATGCGGGTAAAAACGCGGGTCATTTCAGCAAGAGTTGGGGTCATTTTATATTCGGGTTGCGGGCCAATCATGGCCTTCATCAAAACCATCGCGCGCCCAACGATAAAGCGCGTCGTAAAGGGTCATTCCTGCGGCAAGCTGTTCAAGATCATCTTTAAACATACGCGACAAACCAACAGAAATTGCAAGCAGGCCGGCGGCTTGCGGGGCAAGATCGTGTCGGTCGGTATCCGCGCCGCGCACCACTGTTGCCAAGCGGTCCAGTGCTGCGGTGGAAAGGTTAAATTCGGTGATCAGCGTGTCGAAGGTGCAGGTATCTCCCCGGTGGGACCAATAAACGCCGTCGATATCAAAGGGCGTGGCGTCGAAGCGGGAGGCGACGTCGGCCACGTCGGACGGGCTGACGAACAGGAAACGTGCCGTGGGGTCGATGAAACGGCGGATCAGCCATGGGCAGGCGATCCGGTCGATCTTGGGGCGATGTCGCGTGACCCATAGGTTGGTGGCGGGCAGGGTGGCCGCAGGAACCATGGGCAGGGATGCGGCAACCCATGCCTCTGTGCCGCCTTCAAGCGATTCGGCCGCGATACCGTGAGTGCGCAGCAGCGCGGCGGAACCTTCGGACAATTTTTGGCCGCGCTGGCAAACCACGACAACCCTCTGGCCTATAGGGGTTTTTGCAAAATTATCGATGTCATTGTGCGGGTGCCGGGTGGAGGTGGGGATCATATGCGGGTGGGCCGCGAAATCATCGGGGATACGCACGTCGATTACGGTGGGCGCATCAGGGGTGCCTATCAAGCGGGCAAGTTGGGCTGCGGAAATTTGGGTTGGGCCGGGCATAGCATGCATCCTTGGACATAGGGTTTGGGATGCGATGCTGCGGCTTGCGCCTCACGGGGTGGTCGCAAACCCCATGGTTTTGGATAGCAAGGATGCTTTGTGCGGTCAACCTTCGATGGGACGGAAGAGTGTGCGGCTAATTGCTTTCGCAGGCTTCATATTCCGTCACCTGAAAGGAAATATCACCGTTTGACATGCTTTTCATGGTATTGAACCGGCCCATGATGGAATGCGAAACCGGCAAGGCGTCTTCGCCCACATAGCCGCCGGAGGTGGTGATTTTCGGGCCGTCTTTTGTAACTTTTCCTTTGAAAGTGCGTTGTCGGCCGTCAGAATTGCGCGTGGTGAATTCACAGGTGCCGGGTTGAAGCAGGCAAGAATAGGGGCTGTAGGTTTCCCATGTGCCATCGGGCATATCGTTGCGGATGGCAAAGCCGTTGGCATTCAAGGTTGTAGTCATTTTCAACTTTGTGCCAGCCCTGCCCGCGTAGGTTTTGACGATGTAGGTTGCGCCCTGCCTGCCAATGTAGTCGCGTGTCACAGTATCGCCATTGGAAAAGCTGCCAAAGATGCGGCAGCCGATTGGCATGATATCAAAACTGACGCCCGCCAGTTTTGTGTCTGCGGATGCTGGCGTGGCGATCGTAAGGGCCAAAATGGCGACTAGGATGGTTCTGTAAAGGCCTTGCAATTTTTGAGGCTCCCAAAAAGGATATGGCGATTAAGTATCGGAAAAAGCTGTTTTTAATCATTTCGTTGTTGATCGTTAAAGTTGGTCAAATATCAAAATCAACCTACCACCTTTGAAATCTCGCGTAGAATCTTTTCGCGCATGGCGCGGGGGTAGTCTTCCAAACCGCGGGCGGTGATCACAAAGCCGCCGCGGGTGACAACCCATTTTTGGTAGTAGCGGGTAACTGGGTCAGTTTGGCCCATATCTTCGATGGCTATAGCATTGATTTCTATTCCTAAATCATGGGTACGAGCGCTGGCTGCCGCATCAGTGAAGCCGGAGTTTTCGGGGCCATCACCGGAAATGTCGATGACTTTGCGCTGGCAATCCGCGACTTGGGCGAATTGGCTGGCCGAGAAATCTATTGCCTCGCCGACGGCTGTGTCTGATGCGGTAAATGTGCGGGGTTGGGCGGCGGCGGCGGCGGCAAAGCCGGCGACATCGGCAGGGGCTAACATTTGTTTCCATGGAATAACAAGAGCTTGTCGGCCCACGCCTGACCAATGAACAACAGCCAAAGTCATCTGGCCCGCGACCAGGGCGTCGACAATTGCCGCATCATTCATGGCAAGCGCCAAGCCTTGGGTCTGGATCGCATA
>JACMNW010000106.1 GCA_014378345.1 Pseudorhodobacter sp.
AGTCCGGGCTCCATCAGCGAAGGCGTGCCCCCACCAAAGAAGACTGATAGTAATACGCGGCCCGGGGTTTCGGCTGCTATTCGATCAATTTCGACCAGATAGGCGCGTTTCCAGCGTGATTGATCAATCGATTCCGCCACATGGCTGTTGAAATCGCAATAGGGGCATTTGGATTGGCAAAAAGGCCAATGCAGGTAAAGGTCAAATCCGCCGTTTTGCCAGTCGTCCATCCTCATCCCTTAAAGGCCGTAACCTCGATTTCGATTTTCATTTCGGGCCGTATCAGACCCGCAATTACCATGGTGGCCGCGGGCCGGATGTCGGCAAAAGCCTGGCCCAGCGCAGGTATAAGGCTATCGACCAAAGCCGCGTCGACGACCGTGTATTGCACCCGTACGATATCCTCCATCGAAAACCCCGCCTGATCCAGCACACCCTTGATGGTGGCAAAACAGTTGCGCGCCTGATCGTCAATCGCGTCCGGTATCTCCATGGTCCGGTAATCGTACCCGGTGACGCCAGATACAAAACACCAACCGCCTTTTACAATAGCGCGGGAATACCCCATCGTGGTTTCAAAAGCCGATCCTGTTGAAATGCGCTTCATGCAAAACACCCCGCTACCAGTTTTCGAAACGCATATGCCCGATGGCTGATTTCGTTCTTTTGCCAACGGTCCATCTCACCAAAGGTTATGTCAAAACCATCGGGTTGAAAAATCGGGTCATAGCCATGCCCATGGTTTCCGCGCATGGGCCAAACAACCTGACCTTCCATCGTGCCGGTAAACACCTCGTCGTGCCCATCGGGCCATGCCAGCACAAGCGTGCAACAAAACCGTGCTTTCCGGGGAAACGGGGCTTGCGACGCCTCAAGCAGCCCCCAGGTTTTTGTCATTGCCATCACAAAATCGCGGCCATGCGACGTTTCCGCCCAATCGGCGGTGTAGACACCGGGCGCATTGTCCAGTGCCTCTACTTCAATCCCCGAATCATCGGAAAGCGCGGGCAGCCCGGTGGCTTTTGCTGCAGCATGTGCCTTGATCCGGGCATTGCCGACAAAGCTGTCTTCCGTCTCGGCGGGTTCGGGCAAACCCATGTCGGCCGCAGAAATTGCGTCAACACCATAAGCGATCAGCAGCCGCGCAATTTCTTCCAACTTGCCTTTGTTGTGGCTTGCCACCAGCAGCTGCTTGCCTGAAAATCGCCGTGTCACCCCAGTGCTGCCTTTTGGGCCGCAACCAAAGCTGCCGCGCCAGCCTCTGACAAATCAAGCAACTGGTTCATTTCTTCCCGTGAAAACGTGGCCCCTTCGGCCGACATTTGCACCTCGATCAGCCGCCCGCGACCGGTCAGAATGAAGTTTCCGTCTGTGCCTGCCTCTGAATCTTCGGCATAATCCAGGTCCAGCAATGGCTGCCCTGCGTAGACGCCACAAGATACTGCCGCGACGTGGTCGATGATGGGGTCAGACACAATAGCACCTGTTTTCAACAGCTTGTTCATCGCCAGCCGAAGCGCAACCCAGCCCCCGGTGATAGATGCACAGCGCGTGCCACCGTCGGCTTGCAGCACATCGCAGTCAATCACGATCTGGCGTTCACCCAGCGCAGACCTGTCCACACCCGCGCGCAAAGCCCGCCCGATCAGCCGCTGAATTTCCTGCGTGCGCCCGGTTTGTTTGCCCGCCGCCGCCTCACGCCGATTTCGGCTGTTGGTGGCACGCGGCAACATGCCGTATTCCGCCGTCACCCAGCCAAGCCCGGTATTTTTCAAAACCGGCGGTGCCTTATCTTCAATGGTTGCCGAACACAGAACATGGGTTTCGCCAACTTTGATCAGGCAAGACCCTTCGGCATGTTTCATCACCCCAACTTCAATCGAGATCGGGCGCATTTCGTCAAGTGTTCTGCCAGATGGGCGCATTGGACTTATCCTTTGGGTATATCTGCGCCAGATACGCAAGGCAGGGCAGGGGATGCAAGGCTGATTGACGAATGCCGCCCCTGATCCCTACAGTGGCAGGCCGTCAAGGAAACGCGAATGATAGATGCACCCAGCCTTTTAGCCGAAATGAACGACCGTTCCCGCGAAGTGTTTCGCCGCGTGGTTGAAGGCTATCTGGCATCGGGTGATCCTGTTGGTTCCCGCACCCTGACCCGCACCATGACAGAACGCCTCAGCGCCGCCACCATCCGCAATGTGATGCAGGATCTGGAAATTCTTGGCCTGCTGGACAGCCCGCATATTTCTGCCGGTCGGATTCCAACACAAGCCGGGCTGCGCATGTTCGTCGATGGGCTGCTGGAAATTGGATCAGTGTCCGAAGAAGACCGTGGCCGCATTGATGCCAACTTCGGCAATAACGATGATGACGTGCCTGCAATACTCGATCGTATTGGTGCCGCCCTGTCTGGCATCACCAAAGGCGCGTCTGTCGTCCTGACCCCGAAACACGAAGCGCCGATCCGCCATATCGAATTTGTCAGCCTGTCCGCCGACCGGGCGTTGGTGGTTCTGGTATTTGGCGATGGCCATGTTGAAAACCGCGTGTTTTCGCCACCACCGGGGCAAACGCCATCCTCTATGCGCGAAGCGGGCAATTTTCTGAACTCGCTGGCGGAAGGCAAAACTCTGTCAGATCTGCGCCGCACCTTCGTGCAAGACATCGCGCGCAGACGGCAAGAAATTGATCAACTGGCGCAAGCATTGGTGGAAAGCGGCATCGCCCTATGGGAAAACGCAGGCGAGGGGTCAGAGCGGCTTTTGGTGCGTGGCCAATCAAATCTGATAGATGCCACAGGTGATGCCGCTGATATCGACCGTATCCGCACCCTGTTTGATGATCTGGAACGCAAGCGCGATATTGAAAAATTTCTGGAACTGACAGAGTCTGGCGAAGGTGTACGCATTTTTATTGGCTCAGAAAACAAACTTTTCTCACTTTCGGGTTCCACTTTGGTGGTCTCTCCCTATATGAACTCAGATCGTAAGATCATAGGTGCTGTTGGGGTGATTGGCCCGACGCGCCTGAACTATGGTCGAATCGTACCGATAGTGGATTACACGGCGCAGCTTGTTGGGCGGCTGGTGTCTGACAGAGGCAAAGGTTGAAAAATGGTTAGAGCTAAAAAAGACGAAATGAATGATGATCAGCGCGAACCTGATGATTTTGGTCTGGATGATATTGACGGAGAGCCGGAAGTAGACACCGACGAGATGGACAATCTGCGCATCGAACGGGACGATATGCGGGATCGTTTCATGCGCGCGTTGGCGGATGCCGAAAATGCCCGCAAACGCGGTGATCGTGACCGTCGTGAGGCAGAACAATACGGCGGATCAAAACTCGCCCGTGATATGCTGCCTGTGTATGATGCGCTGCGCCGTGCACTTGATTCCGCAACCGAAGACCAACGCGCGGCATCACCGGCCCTGATCGAAGGTGTCGATCTGACCCTGCGCGAACTGACCAAAGTGTTGACCAAGCATGGCGTCGAACCGATTTCGCCGAAAGTCGGCGATCTGTTTGATCCCAAGCATCACGAGGCGATGTTTGAGGCCCCGCTACCCGGCACGAAAGTCGGTCAGATCATCCAGGTGATGACCGAAGGCTTCATGTTGCATGACCGTTTGCTGCGCCCGGCGTCAGTTGGCGTATCGTCCAACACCCAAGGCTAGCCGCAAAAAGCGGCAATGCGGCGTTAGTAAAACAAAAAGTCGCCAACGGTTACGGTTGCCCCCTGCTGCAGGGTGGCAACCAGAACCGCGGCCTGAACGCCCGATCCATCTGCGTCGAAATATCGCCGGAGATCGTCCTTGTCACAGATGAACCGCACCGATGCTGCGCTTGCCACCGCCAAACTTGACGTCTGAAATCCGCTTTCAAACGCACCTGTCCCGACCGTTGCCCAAGCCGCCAACTCGGCCTCATAAATCTGTTTCATCTGTGCTGATTGATGGCAAAATCCGTTAAAACCGGGTCGGCGTTGGGCACTTGGTTCAGCAACAGCGCCCCACCTTCATAAACCATGAAATCCAGACCATATTTATCGGCCACGATCCGCCCCTTTTGCCAATTCGGCAGCAGATCAGTTTCAAGCTGGTTAATCAGAAAGTCGCGGGCAAGTCCAAAGCCCGCGTCGGCGTCTTACATCCAGCCTTTGGCATCAAACTTCAACCGGTTTGCCAGTGTGATGATGTTGGTTTGGCCCGTCCAATACTCCCATTCCCCTAAACCCTTCATCAGATCAAGCGTCACGAAAACATCGCGCTCAACAGACTTCTTGAAACCCTCGCGTGTCACAACAAGGCGGTTTCTCGCTGACAGATAGATTAGCTTTGCCCCAGCGCCTTCAGCTCATAAAGCAGTGCCAGCGCGTCTTTTGGGGTCAATTCATCAGGGTGAACTTCTGCCATCCGAACCACGAGCGGGGAAGGTTTTGCCGTTGGGCTTGATGCCGCCTGCGTGCTTGCCCGAAACAGCGGCAGATCATCAATCAACGTTTTCTGCCGCGAACCGCCTTCCCGTTCGCCTGATTCCAGCGCCTCCAGCACCACCTTGGCGCGCTCAATCACCGATGCAGGCAGCCCTGCCAACCGGGCCACCTGGACGCCGTAACTGCGATCGGCGGCCCCTTTGCGCACCTCGTGCAGAAAGATTACGTCGCCTTCCCACTCTTTCACCGTCACCGTCGCGTTTTCCACGCCCGCCAGCTTACCCGCCAGCGCCGTCATTTCGTGGTAATGCGTGGCAAACAATGCGCGGCAGCGATTTATGTCGTGCAAATGCTCCAACGTCGCCCAAGCAATCGACAGCCCGTCATAAGTGGCCGTGCCGCGCCCGATTTCATCCAAGATCACAAGCGCCCGATCATCTGCCTGATTAAGGATCGCGGCCGTTTCGACCATTTCCACCATAAAGGTTGACCGCCCTCGTGCCAGATCATCCGACGCACCAACGCGGCTGAACAACTGACTGACCAGCCCGATATGTGCCGATGCCGCAGGCACAAAGCTACCAACCTGCGCTAACAGCGCAATCAGCGCGTTTTGGCGCAGAAACGTCGATTTGCCCGCCATATTCGGCCCGGTCAGCAGCCAGATCGCGGGGATTCCCTCGGCAGTCAAAGCGCAATCGTTGGCTACAAAGCCGGTGCCACCCATTTTGCGCAAAGCACGCTCCACCACCGGGTGTCGGCCCGCGATAATGCTAAAGGCGCGGCTGTCATCGACCACGGGTGCCGCCCAGCTTCCTGCTGCTGCCAAATCAGAAAATCCAGCCGCAAGATCAATTTCCGCCATCGCGGTTGCCGCAGCTGCAATCTGCGCAGCTTTTGCCAGAACATTGTCTCGCAAGGCCAAATAGTGTCTTTTTTCCAGATCCAGCGCATGGTTCCCAGCGTTCAGAATGCGGGTTTCAATCTCGCTTAATGGGACAGTGGTAAAGCGCACTTGGTTGGCGGTGGTTTGGCGGTGAATAAAGGTTTGCGCCAACGGCTGTGCCAGCATCCGTTCAGCATGTGCAGCCGTTGTTTCAATAAAATAGCCCAGCACATTGTTGTGCTTGATCTTCAGGGTGCTAATGCCGGTCTGCGCAATGTAATCGGCTTGCATCGCGGCAATTACACCGCGTCCTTCATCCCGTAAGCGGCGGGTTTCATCCAATTCAGGGTCGTAATTTGCGGCGATAAAGCCACCATCACGCACAAACAGCGGCGGCTCATCCACCAAAGCGCGGCGCAATACGTCGATCACGCAATCATGCCCGATTAGCGCTTTTGCTGCCCCGGCAAGCCGCGGCGCAGACCCGTCAAACATGGGCGCCAATGCCATAGCTTGCGTCAATCCGGCGCGAATGGCGCCTAAATCCCGTGGACCCGCGCGGTCAAGCGCCAGCCGGGAAAGCGCACGGTCCATATCGGGAACCCGGCGCAAAGCATCGCGCACAGAATCTCTGAAACGGCTCTGTTCCAGCAAAAACTGCACCGCATCTTGGCGTGAATGGATTTCCCTGATGTCGCAAGATGGGCTGGAAAGACGGCGTTCCAGCAGCCGCGCACCCGCAGCCGTAACCGTGTGGTCGATCACCGAAAGCAATGATCCATCCCGCCCACCAGACAGCGCTGATGTCAGTTCCAGATTGCGCCGTGTTGCGGCATCAATCTGCATCGTACCGCCCGGTGTTTCGCGAACCGGCGTGCGCAGCATTGGCAGTTTGCCGCGCTGCGTCAGATCAAGGTAATCCACCAACGCGCCCATGGCAGAAACTTCTGCCCGATCAAAATTGGCAAAAGCATCAAGGGATGCCACGCTAAACAACGCGCAGAGCCGCCGGTCAGCGGCACCAGACTCAAAGCAGGCTCGCCCAAGGGCCGTCACTGCCGCCCCGGCCTCTGTCACAACGCCCGCCCAATCGGCCAGGCCGGCCTCATTTATCAAAACCTCGCGCGGGGCAAGTCGGGCTAATTCCATGCCCAGCTGCACCGGTGCCACTGGCATAACCCGAAACTCGCCGGTTGAAATATCTACCCAAGCCAGCGCCGCCCCATCGCGCACTTCGGCAAATGCGGCCAGGAAATTATTCTTCCTCGCCTCCAGCAAGCTGTCTTCCGTTAATGTGCCGGGCGTTACCAACCTTACCACATCGCGCCGAACAACCGCCTTATAGCCGCGCTTTTTCGCCTCTGCAGGGTCTTCCATCTGTTCCGCAATGGCCACCCGAAACCCCTTCCGGATCAAGGCCAACAGATATCCTTCGGCGGCATGATAAGGCACGCCGCACATGGCAATATCTTGCCCCAGATGCTGGCCGCGTTTGGTAAGCGCTATGTCAAGTGCGGCGCTGGCGGCAATGGCATCATCAAAGAACATCTCATAAAAATCGCCCATCCGGTAAAACAGAATGGCACCGGGATATTGCGCCTTTATCCCCAGATATTGCGCCATCATCGGCGTGGTATTGTCGTCGCTCACCGCTTATCCCCCAACCCGTGGGTGACCCTACAAAACCAAACGGCCCACGAAAAGCACCAACTGCCACTGCGGCCCCTTGGCGATTGCCGCCCCGCGCCGTAGCGTGGCGCAAACACGGGGGCTTTCATGACCGATCACGTATCCACCCATCAGGCCGAGGATGACGCGCGCAACGAGGCGATCTTGATTTACGTCGACGGCAAGATTGTGCCCAAAGCGATGGCCACGGTTTCTGTTTACGATTCCGGTTTCATGCTGGGGGACGGCGTGTGGGAGGGGATCCGGCTGTACAATGGCCGGTGGACCTTTCTTGATGAACATATTGATCGGTTGTTCGAGGCAGCCAAGGCCATTGACCTTCAAATGCATTTGACAAGGGAACAGGTGATTTCCGCCGTGTTAGACACGCAATCTGCCAATGCCATGCAGACAGATGCCCATGCGCGCGTGATGGTAACGCGCGGGGTGAAAACCCGGCCATTCCAAAACCCCCGCCTGTCTCAGCAGGGGCCGACGATGGTCATCATCATGGAACATTCGCGTCAAAAACTGCCCAGGCCGATTACGCTTGCCACCGTGCCGCATCTGCGCGGCCTGCCGATGAC
The DNA here is from genome assembly GCA_014378345.1 of Pseudorhodobacter sp. Taxonomy (GTDB): domain Bacteria; phylum Pseudomonadota; class Alphaproteobacteria; order Rhodobacterales; family Rhodobacteraceae; genus JACMNW01. The sequence goes on from JACMNW010000106.1 coordinate 7,580, forward strand.
CCAAGACCCCAAGCTGAACTCGCATTCCAAACTGAACTGCATCCTCGCCTGTATCGCCGCACAAAAGGCCGGCGCGGATGAGGCGTTGATGCTGGATGTGCATGGCTTTGTGAACACCACAAACGCCTGTAACTTTTTCATCGTGAAAAAGGGCGCAGTGTGGACCAGCACCGGCGACTACTGCATGAACGGGATCACCCGGCAAAAGGTCATTGACCTTTGCCGCACGAATGGCATCCCGGTGTTTGAACGCAATTTCAGTCTGGTCGATACCTACGCGGCGGACGAGGCATTTTTGACGGGCACTTTTGGCGCGCAAACGCCGGTTGGGTTGATCGACGGGCGGCAGATTGGCACCGGGCAAATGGGGCCGATGACGATGCGTCTGCGCGCGCTTTACAAGACGCTGGTCGGCGGATGACGCGGCACAGCGTATGCACGGATAAAGCACGCAAAAAGCACGGGGAATGCAGATGAAAATTGCCATGTGGTCCGGCCCCAGAAACCTGTCAACCGCAATGATGTATGCTTTTGCCGGGCGGGGCGATTGTGTGGTTTGGGACGAGCCGTTTTATGCAGCCTACCTTGAGGCGACGGGCATAAACCACCCCATGCGCGACGAGATTATTGCAGAACATGAGCCCGATCCAGACCGCGTGGCCTCTATCTGCAAAGGTCCGGTGCCGCAGGGGCAGCGGTATTTCTACCAAAAACACATGGCCATGCACATGGTTGACGGTTTTGACAGGCGCTGGATGCGGTCGTGCCAAAACGTATTCCTGATCCGTCACCCGGCCCGCGTGGTGGCCAGCTATGCGAAAAAACGCGAAGGGGCTACTTTAAACGATATTGGTTTTATTCAACAAGACCAGTTGTTTAACGAGGTGGAAGGCTGGTCTGGCACGACACCCTTGGTGATAGACAGCGATGATATCCGCGCCGATCCGGCGGGCATGTTGCAAAAGCTGTGTACCGCTTTGGACATACCCTTCACCCGGAAAATGCTGCACTGGCCTTCGGGCGGGAACGAGGCTGATGGCATCTGGGCATCGCACTGGTACGGCGCAGTTCATCGCAGTACCGGTTTTGAAGGCGCCGAGGGGCCTTTGCCCGCGCTGGGCGGGGCGTATGCAGAATTGGCGGCGCAGGCTTTGCCGTATTATCAACGGCTTAGCGAATACAAACTGTAGCCGTGCGTCCACCCATATTGCAATCAGCCTTTCGCTTTCACCCGCGCATTTCGCGTGGCAATTAGCTTCAACCGCAGCGCGTTCAGCTTGATGAAACCCGCCGCATCTTTCTGATCATAGGCCCCTGCGTCTTCTTCAAACGTCACGTGCTTTTCGCTGTACAGCGAATGGTCAGACCAACGCGCAACGGTTCTGGCCGAACCTTTGTAAAGCTTGACGCGCACCGTACCCGCCACATGATCTTGTGATTTGTCGATCAGTGCCTGCAACATCTCGCGCTCCGGGCTGAACCAGAAGCCATTATAAATCAGCTCTGCATAGCGCGGCATGATGCTGTCTTTCAGGTGCCCGGCACCCGCATCCATGGTGATTTGTTCAATACCGCGGTGCGCTTCCAGCAAAATCGTGCCGCCGGGTGTTTCATAAACGCCGCGAGATTTCATACCGACATAGCGGTTTTCAACCAGATCAAGCCGGCCCACGCCATGCGCGCCGCCGATTTCATTTAACTTCGTCAGAATGGTCGCAGGCGACATTGGCACGCCGTTTATGGCAACTGCATCACCTCTCTCGAACGTGATCTCCACCATTTCCGCCATATCCGGCGCATCTTCTGGGGCAACGGTGCGCTGGTACACATATTCGGGCGCTTCGTTGGCCGGGTTTTCCAGTGCCTTGCCCTCAGACGAGGTGTGCAACAGGTTGGCATCTACCGAAAACGGCGCTTCGCCGCGTTTATCCAGCGCAATCGGAATCTGATTTTTCTCTGCAAATTCAATCAACTTGGTGCGGCTGGTCAGATCCCATTCGCGCCAAGGTGCAATCACCCGAATGGCCGGGTTCAGGGCGTAGGCTGACAGTTCAAACCGCACCTGATCATTGCCCTTGCCGGTTGCCCCATGCGCCACGGCATCTGCCCCCGTCTCATGCGCAATCCGCACCAGATGCTGCGAAATAAGCGGCCGTGCGATGGATGTGCCCAGCAAATAAAGCCCTTCATACAACGCATTGGCGCGAAACATCGGGAACACGAAATCGCGTACAAATTCTTCTCGTACGTCAACAATATGGATATTCTCTGGCTTGATCCCAAGCAAAACTGCCTTGGCGCGGGCTGGTTCCAGCTCTTCGCCCTGCCCAAGATCCGCGGTGAAGGTTACCACCTCGCAGCCATATTCGGTTTGAAGCCACTTCAAGATGATCGAGGTATCAAGGCCCCCGGAATAGGCAAGAACAACCTTCTTTGGGGCAGGTGCTTTGGGCGACATCTTGGGCGGCTCCATCATCAGCAAAATTCCATGTTGGCCATATTGGCTTTTGATGCGCGGAACAAGACCGATTGGCCTTCCTGTTATGGCAAGATAAGGTTTGCGCATGACAGATTTTGCCCAAGCCGCCCGCCAAGCCACCGACGCCCTGCGCGAACTTTTCCCGATGACGCCATTGCAGCGCAATGACCACCTTTCCGCCCGCTATGGCGCAGAGATTTGGCTGAAGCGTGAGGATCTGTCACCGGTACGAAGCTATAAATTGCGCGGAGCCTTGAATGCCATGCGCAAGGTACGGGCCATCAACCCGGGGCAACAGACGTTTGTGTGCGCCAGTGCTGGAAATCACGCGCAGGGCGTGGCGTTTGCCTGTCGGCATTTTAGGGTGTCTGGTACGATCTTTATGCCGGTAACCACGCCGCAGCAAAAAATTGACAAGACCCGCGCCTTTGGTGGCGATGCGGTGGAAATAGTGCTGGTTGGCGATTATTTTGATCAAACACTGCATGCTGCCCAAGATTTTTGTAGCCGGGTCCAGGCGCATTTTCTGTCTCCATTTGATGATCCGGATGTCATCGAAGGACAGGCCAGCGTCGCAGTAGAGATGGTGGCGCAGCTGGGTGAAGTGCCTGAAATTGTTGTGCTTCCTGTCGGCGGGGGCGGGCTTGCTTCTGGGGTGACGGGGTATCTGCGTGCTGTAAATGCGCGGACAAAATTTCATTTTGTGGAACCACTTGGCGGCGCAAGTCTGATGGCCGCGTTGCAAGCTGGTGGGCCAACCCGCCTTGCGCGCATAAATACCTTTGTCGATGGTGCGGCCGTGGCGCAGCTTGGGGCGAAAAACTATCAGATGTTGAATTGGGTTCGCCCCGAACGGGTGCATCTGGCACCAGAAGACCGTATTTGCGTGACCATGTTGGAAATGCTGAACATCGAAGGCATTGTGCTAGAACCGGCGGGGGCGCTGTCTGTCGATGTTTTGCCAGAAATCGCCGATGATATCCGCGGCAAAACCGTGGTCTGTATCACATCTGGTGGCAATTTTGATTTTGAACGCCTGCCAGAGGTGAAGGAACGCGCGCAACGTTATTCCGGCACCAAGAAGTATTTCATCTTGCGAATGCCGCAACGGCCCGGTGCTCTGCGGGAATTCTTGATGATGCTTGGCCCAGATGACGATATTGCCCGCTTTGAATATCTGAAGAAATCGGCCCGCAATTTTGGGTCGGTTCTGATCGGAATAGAAACCAAGGCTGCACAAAACTTTATCCGGTTGTTCGAACAGCTGGATCAGGCAGATTTTGCCTATCGTGACATTACAACAGACGAGGCACTTGCGGAGTTTTTGATCTAAACTGCTTTTGGCTGGTCCAAAGACGCCAGAAGCAGCATTTTTGCTGTTTGGTAGCATGCAGTTACTGCACGCAAATCAACGGATGCCGCGTTGCCACATGCAGCGGATCTTTCGCCGGTTTGGCACAAAGCCGCCAGATCGGTGAGGCCAAGGTTCAACGCAGAGCCCTTCAAGAAATGCAATCGGCTTTCAACGGCGGGCAGATCAGGTGTGCCGTCAAGTTGACCCACAACTTCATCAGTTTCTTCCAGAAACATGGCAACAACTTCAAGAAAATCGTCTTCACCGATTTCTGATCTTAAGTCTTTGATACGCGTCCAGTCTATCATAGCGCTCTCTCGATTAACCGGCCAAGGCTGTTACCTGGACCCAAGATCGGCCAGATGGCTTAACACTTGGTAACAAGCGCCGGAATAAACGCCTCAACTTTTCGGTTTCACAAAGTCTTAACGGTCATGCGCCATAAAAGCACATCGTATTGGGTTTCTAGGGGACGGTACCGAATGAATGTGCAATCGGCACTTGGGGGTGAAATGATCGGCGGTGCCCCGGCAGCATTGCGCGTTCTTGTGGTGGATGACAGCAAGGCGCAACGCAAAATACTGTCTCTTTCTCTTGCGCGCTGGGGTTATGATGTTGTCGAAGCGGCGTCTGGCGACGAAGCGCTGGCACTTTGTCGGGTTGAAACCTTTGATTTGGTTTTAAGCGACTGGATGATGCCGGGGATGACGGGCCTTGATTTTTGCAGGGAATTTCGATCGCTTCCATGCGATGCTTATGGCTATTTCATACTTCTGACCTCGAAATCGGAAAAAGCCGAAATTGCAGATGGCTTGCATGCTGGCGCGGATGATTTTCTGACCAAACCGGTTAGTCTTGACGAATTGCGCGCCCGGTTGCGGGCGGGGGAACGCATTTTGGGGATGCAGCAAGAGCTGGTTGATAAAAACCGATTGGTTGGATCAACGCTGTTGGAGCTGCAAAAGCTGTATGATTCGCTGGACCGTGATCTGATTGAGGCGCGCAAACTGCAGCAAACACTGGTGCGCGATAAGTTTAGGGATTTTGGCGGCGGTACGGCGTCTATGTTGCTTCGGCCATCAGGGCATGTTGGTGGCGATCTTGTAGGGTGTTTCGAAATTTCAGCGTCCCGCATTGCCGTCTATTCGGTGGATGTTTCGGGGCATGGCGTCGCATCGGCTATGATGACGGCCCGGCTTTCGGGGCTGCTGTCTGGCGGGTCGCCAGAGCAAAACTTGGCGTTGAGTTTGGGCAAGGGAGGGCTGCGCGAAGCATGGCCACCAGAAGTTGTGGCATCCCGATTGAACCGCCTGATGATCGAAGAGCTGATGGTAGAGCAGTATTTTACCATGGCTTACGCGGAAATAGACCTGGAAACTGGCAAAGTTTGGCTTGTACAGGCTGGGCATCCGCACCCGGTTATCATGCGTAAGTCTGGTAAAATTGATACCGTTGGTGCAGGCGGATTGCCAATTGGCCTTATCCCGGGCGCTAGCTTTGAAAGGGTGGAGGCAACGCTAGAGCCCGGCGACAGGTTGGTTTTGCTGTCTGACGGCGTGACTGAATGCCCGGATATCGCTGGGTTTGAGCTGGGGGAAGACGGGTTAGAAAGCATGCTGCGGACGAATCACACATTGGATAGCCCCGCGCTGTTGGAGGCAATCATTGCAGATTTGACGCAGTTTCATGGCAATTCGGATTTCCCGGATGACGTTTCGGGCGTTGTGTTTGATTTCAACGGCCGATCGTCAGCCTAAAGTTTTTGCGTAAGCCGCCAACATTGCGTTGTCGCCAACATTGCCCAGCACATCCAACGCCTGCGGGACTGTCATCCAGACGGCCACATGGTCTGCTTCGGTTGGCGGGCCAAGGCGGTAAATTGGACGGGCCAAATAAATTGTGCAGACCTTTTCCGCCCAAAATCCATAGTCAGGCATGTAGGTAAAACGGCGAAATGCGCCCAAGCGGCGACCAACCGCAATCTTCCAGCCGGTTTCTTCGCGCACTTCGCGGTGCAGTGCAGCTATTGGGTGTTCACCCGGGTCAATGCCACCCCCCGGCAATTGGTATTCCGGCGCCGGCGCTGCTTGATGCGTGGTCAAAATCATGCCGTCGCGGGCCAAAATAGCATAGACCCCCGGCCTGCGTTTGTAGATTTGCCCCGGTTTTACCGGTTCGCCATACCGTCTGATCATGCCGCCCCCTTGGACGATAGGTTGCCGTCCCTATATAGTCGCGGTATGCCAAAGTCGGCACGCCAAGGAAACCCCATGACCACCGGATCACAAATCGCTTGGGACGATACTGTCCTGCCCTTTCAACTTGATCGTTCAGACATTCGCGGCCGTGTGGTGCGGCTGGACGGTGTTTTGCAGCAGGTGCTGAAACAACACGCCTATCCAAAGCAGATCGAGGCTTTGGTTGCCGAAGCAGCACTGATTACATCGCTGATAGGCCAAATGATTAAACTGCGTTGGAAATTATCGCTGCAAATTCGTGGCTCCGGCCCGGTGCGGCTGATTGCAACCGATTATTATGGCCCAACCGAAGATGGCCTGCCGGCGCGCATTCGTGCTTACGCGGGGTTTGAGGCGGATGATCTGGTGCCTGATGCGGACCCGTTCAGCATGATCGGCGATGGCTACTTTGCCATTTTGATTGATCA
>JACMNW010000107.1 GCA_014378345.1 Pseudorhodobacter sp.
GGCGAGGTTGAAGTACCCACCATCGACGGCGGCATGAGCCGGGTCAAAGTACCCGCAGGCAGCCAGACCGGCAAACAAATGCGCCTGCGCGCCAAAGGCATGCCCGCCCTGCGCGGCGGTGGTGCGGGTGATATGTTGATCGAGCTGGCGGTGGAAACCCCGGTGAACCTGACCGCCCGCCAGCGCGAATTGCTGCGCGAATTTGAAAAATTGTCCGAAGACAACAATCCCGAAGGATCGTCGTTTTTTGGCAAGGTCAAAGGCTTTTGGGACGGCATGAAAGGCTGACCTGAAAAGCGGGCCGTTTTCCGGGGCATCGAGCCCCTGCAAACGGCGCTATCGCGGACAGTCCTTTTGGTGCAGCGTCTTTGGCAAATTCTAATGCCTCCGGCGGGGATATTTTAGCCAAAATGAAAGCGGTTAACCTTTCCTTCACCAAAGGGATGGAAGCTTGGCGGATGACCAGTACCCGCGCCTTTTCTGAAAGTCCGTTTCCCCTGTTTGCTGCCAGCGACAGTGATGAAGCCTTAGGCAACGCTCTGCCCGAGCGACTGCCGTCTTATATAGCTGATCATCGCAAGCGCTTGCGCGCAAGGTTCCTTGAAGGCGGGGCCGCCGCTATGCCGGACTATGAACTGCTGGAATTGATCCTGTTTCGCGCCATTCCCCGCCAAGACGTCAAACCGCTTGCCCGCTTGTTGATGGATACGTTTGGCGATTTCAACCGCGTGGTCACGGCCCCGACCCCGCGCCTTCTGGCGGTAAAAGGTGTCGGCGAAGCGGTTGTTCTGGAACTGAAAATCATTGAAGCTGCATCGCAACGCCTTATGCGGGCGCGGGTTATGCATCGACCCGTACTATCTTCATGGGATGCGCTTCTGGATTACTGCCACACCACCATGGCACATCTTGAGGCTGAACAATTTCGCATCCTGTTTCTCGACCGTAAGAATGTGCTGATCGCCGACGAGCCGCAAGCCCGCGGCACGGTGGACCATGTGCCCGTCTACCCGCGCGAAGTGGTGAAACGCGCGCTGGAGCTGAACGCAAGTGCGCTGATCCTTGTGCACAACCACCCGTCGGGTGACCCCACGCCATCAGACGCGGATATCGCTGTGACCCACCAGATCAAAGAGGCTGCCAGCATACTGGGCGTTGCCCTGCATGACCATCTGATAATTGGCAAAGACCGGGAACTGAGCTTTAGGGCGCAGGGGTATTTGTAGCAAGTTTTGGCGTGATCCAAAGTTCCACCCGGCGGTTTAAATGCCGTCCATCAGCAGGGATATCACAGGCAATTGGCAAGGTTTCGCCGTAAGCTACGACCTTTGGCATAAGGCGGGCTGGCACATCTGGTGCCGCCAAAGGGTCGCGCGACACGGCTGCGGCCAGATTTTTCATGTCAGGGTGCACCACCGACGTCGGCAAAGGCATACCGAAGTGCGCACTTAAAGCCTGTTGCAGGTCGGTATTTGCTGCAAGGAAATGCAACACTATTGGCATATCTGGGCCATCAATTTCCTGCCAGTTTTGCGCAGCGCCCGTCAAGACGCGCTCAAGATCCGTGGTAGAAAGGGGTCATTCGCACAAACTGAAACTCTATCAGATCTTTAGCAGTTTTTGCATCGCTAAAGACTGCTACGTATAACCCAAGGAAGCCCGCGAAGGCCGCGGCCGGCGGGGGCAATAGCATCGATCCAGCGTCTGGCGCATCCGCAAATCGCACGATGGATTTTGGTGCAACCAAACCAGGGCAGGCCGGACCATCACAGTTGACCCTCTGCCCATCAATGACCAGCATACCGTAACTTGTTTCTATCCGCTAAAACTCGCCGTCATAGCCTTGCAACAATCCGGTGATTGTAATGCCGCTGTTCACCAAGCTAAGTGTTATGTCTTGGGCTATGACAGCTGTTGCATCTACAAATGCCGACAGCAAAGTCGCGTATGCCCAAAATTGCGTCATGCGCCGCGCGCCTGACCTTAGTTGACAGAGGCGATTTTCAGGTCAGTATCAAGATTTTTTAAGACGAGAATGTCACCGATCGCATCACAATCGGGCATTGTCAGAACCAAATCGGTAATCGTCACGTCGCCACCGGCATCCGCCAAAGTTTCGCCAAGAATATCGCGGGCGCAAGTGCCCTTTGTGATGGCCGCTTCGATGACAATCTGTACGGTCGCGCTGGCGTCTGCCGGATAGGTATAGACTTCAGCCAACATGGGTTGTTCTACCCCGTCGTCGCCAAGAACTGAAAGAAAGCCACCTTTCTGCAGTTGTCCCGCCAAGGGACGGTTTGGATCAGCCGCTGAAATATGACCAATTTCGCCGTAGCCAGCCCCGTTTTCAAACGCATTCAACTGAAACGCATCTTCATCAAGCCATTGCACGCCAAATCTACGCAAAAATGCAGCATCTGGAACGGCTAATTTTGTTTCTACCATCTCACCGTCGGCGAACCGTATCGATACGACAGCGTTTGCTTCAAACGCGGGCAACGATGTTGTAAGACTGCCAATCGCAGAGGTTTTGCCCGTTACTGCAAGGCCTGCGTGGCGCAAAACCACTCTCTCATTCGCATGGCACACTGCAACAATCGAAACTGCAATCATCGCCGATGGTTCTGCCCGAAGGTCAAGTTTAACTGGGCACTCTTTTGCCGTGTTTGGCTTTGCTGTGCCACCTGCCGCAAACTCGGCAAACACTACCGGGTCTTGAGGCAAGTTGAACAAGTTTGGTGTGGGATCAGTTTTCGCCACAGCGAAAGATATTGCTGCCTGCGCCTCTTTGCGCGCCCACGCCAAAGGCGTAGCTACATTCGGGCCGGCCGCTACAAGCATAATATCAACTGGCCCAGTTTCGGCTTTTGCCAAAGTAACTTTTGCTGACTTTACGAATACGTTCTGCACCAAATGCCCAGATCCAAGGGCCACAGACATAATTGCAACCACCAGTGACAGCCGGCGCTTTAGTTCCATCGAAATCTTCCCCAAGATTACACCCGGCAGTCCTAGGGGTCAAATCTGGCGCTGGCGTGGCAACAAAGCGGCCAGAATGAGGCAACCCAAGGTTGTAAGGCGCGAATCACGTCACCTAAAGGGAGAGTTCGCCCAGCTATTGCCACAATCAAGTCAACTGACCATGGCAATACTTGAACTTTTTACCAGAACCGCAGGGGCAAGAATCATTGCGCGCAGGGTTGCCCCAAGTCGTCGGATCAGTCTCCACAAAACCGGCAAGAGCCACAGACGGTGCTTGCGCAACTATGGACACTTCGGCCGTCGTTTCCGCCACCTCGGCCGCACTTTGCGCTTGCCGCTGCTGCCCTGCCAAAAACTGCGCCATCATCGCATCTTGTTCCGCTTTGGTAAGCGGGCGCAACTGTGCCAGCTTTTGGGTTACATCCTGGCGCAGTGAATTCAGCATGTTTTCAAAAAGTGTAAACCCTTCATTTTTGTATTCTGCCAGCGGATCACGCTGCGCATAGCCGCGAAACCCCACCACAGAACGCAGATGTTCAAGCCGCAGCAAATGTTCACGCCACTTGCCATCAATCGTTTGCAGCAACACCTGCTTTTCGATGTTGCGCATCGCCTCTGGTCCGAAGGCGGCAACTTTTTCTTCCATAATCTTATCGCTTTGCAGGGTAATCCGCTCACGCATCACGTCTTGATCAACACCTTCCTCACGTGCCCAGTCAATAATTGGCAGGTCAAGGCCAACTTTTTCGATCACGCTGGCCTGCAAAGCCGCGGCATCCCACTGATCTGCATAAGACTTCGGTGGCATAAAATCATCAACCAGATCGTCAATCACCTGATGGCGCATGTCTTGGGCAACTTCACCAAGATCTTCGGCCTGCATAATCTCCAACCGCTGGCCAAAAATCGCTTTGCGCTGATCGTTCATCACATCGTCAAACTTCAGAAGCTGCTTGCGAATGTCAAAGTTGCGGCCTTCAACCTTGGCTTGTGCTTTTTCCAGGCTTTTATTCACCCAAGGGTGCACAATCGCTTCGCCCTCTTTCATTCCCAAAGACGAGAGCACTTTATCCAAACGCTCCGATCCGAAAATCCGCATCAGATCGTCTTCAAGGCTAAGAAAGAACGAAGACCGCCCTGGGTCACCCTGCCGCCCGGACCGCCCGCGCAACTGGTTGTCAATCCGGCGACTTTCGTGCCGCTCGGTGGCCAACACGTAAAGCCCGCCAGCCGCAATCACTTGTGCCTTTTCCGCCGCATGTTCCGCCTCGATCCGGGCGCGCACTTCGTCGGGGTGCAAATGCGGATCGGCGGCAATCGCCTGCATCACAATCATTTCCACATTGCCGCCCAGCTGAATATCAGTACCGCGCCCGGCCATATTTGTGGCAATCGTCACCGCGCCGAACTTACCAGCATCGGCCACAATCTGCGCTTCCTGTTCGTGCTGCCGGGCATTCAAGACGTTATGCGGAACTCCGGCTTCTTTCAGCAGACCCGACAGAAACTCCGATTTTTCAATTGACGTTGTGCCAACCAACAGCGGCTGCCCTTTTGCGGTGGCTTCCTTGATTTCGTCCACAATACCTACGTATTTTTCCTTGGCGGTGCGGTACACTTTGTCATGCTCATCTTTGCGCGCGACCGGGCGGTTGGTTGGCACTTCAACCACACCAAGTCCGTAGATCTGCATGAATTCATCGGCTTCCGTCAGCGCCGTGCCCGTCATGCCGCCCAGCTTTTTGTAAAGCCGGAAATAATTCTGAAACGTCACCGACGCCAGCGTTACGTTTTCGGGCTGAATGGCCACGCCTTCCTTGGCCTCGGTCGCCTGATGCAACCCGTCCGACAACCGCCGCCCGCGCATCATGCGCCCGGTGAATTCGTCGATCAGCATCACCTCGCCGTCGCGCACAATATATTGCTGGTCTTTCGCAAACAGTTTGTGCGCCCGCAACGCCTGCGTCACATGGTGCACCAGCGTCGTGCTTTCGGGGTCGTACAAAGACTGGCCTTCCGGCAGCAGACCGTTGGCCAACAGCGATTGTTCGATAAATTCGTTGCCATCTTCCGAGAACGTCACGTTACGCGTTTTCTCGTCCAGCTTGTAATGGTCCGCCGTCAGCGCCGGGATCAAAAGATCAACCTTCTGATACAGATCGCTTCGGTCTTCAGACGGGCCCGAAATAATCAACGGTGTGCGCGCCTCGTCGATCAGGATAGAATCCACCTCATCAACAATCGCGTAGAAATGCCCGCGCTGCGCCATATCGGCCAAACTGGCTTTCATATTGTCGCGCAGGTAATCAAAGCCCAACTCGTTGTTGGTCGCATAGGTGATATCAGCTTTATAGGCTTCTTTCTTCTCGGCGTCTGCTTGATAGGGGTAGACCACGCCCGTCGACATGCCCAAAGCGCTGTAAACCTTGCTCATCCATTCGGCGTCGCGTTTGGCCAGATAGTCGTTGACCGTGACGATATGCACGCCCTTACCTGCCAGCGCGTTCAGATAGGCCGGGAATGTCGCCATAAGGGTCTTGCCCTCACCAGTTTTCATTTCCGAAATATTACCTTGATGCAGGAAAATTCCGCCCTTCAGCTGCACATCAAACGCCCGCAGACCCAAGGCCCTACGCGCCGCTTCACGGCAATTCGCAAACGCTTCTGGCAGCAGATCATCAAGATCGGTACCCGATTGCGCACGCCCCTTCAATTCAACCGTTTTCGCAAGTATCGCCTCGTCAGACATCGCCTGAAACTGCGGCTCCAGCGCGTTGATCTGTGCGACCCACGGGCGAACCGATTTAACTTTACGGTCGTTGGCAGTGCCAAAAACCTTCCGTGAGATAGTTCCAAGACCCAGCATGTTTTCTCCGCCTGGCCAAATTGCATATGTCAGGGGTTCCTGACATCATCGTGTAGCGCGGTGGGCTTGCCCGCCCTCACCGCGTTCCCTAAAAGAACGTGGAAGGCACAAATTCGCCCCGCATCACGCGACCTTCGCGATGTAAGGGCTAGCATGGGTCAAGTCAACGCAGCACAGGTCTGCCCAGAGATCAGGAATAGGTGAAGTGATGAAATCAACAGGTTTTTGGCGCGGATTGGCCGTTGCAGCAGTCCTTTCTATCGCATCCCCGGCGGTGGCTGAGGATATGACCGCAGATACCGTTGCGGCCACGGTAAACGGCACCAACATAACCCTTGGCCAAATGATCGTTTTGCGCGGCACCTTGTCTGAACAATACCAAGCCCTGCCAGATGATGTTTTGTTCAAAGGCATTCTTGAACAGCTGATCCAACAGGCGATGCTGGAACAATCACTGGGTGATAAAATCACCAAGCGTGATCTGATCGCTGTTGAAAACAACAAGCGAGGTTATCTGTCTGGCATCGCGCTGCAAGCTGTTGTCGGGGCGGCAGTTACCGACGCATCGCTGCAAGCTGCTTATGACGCCCGCTTCAAGGACGCCGCCCCACAAACCGAATACCACGCGGCCCATATCCTGGTCGCGACAGAGGAAGAGGCAAAAGCAGTTAAAGCAGAACTTGACGGCGGCGCCGATTTTGCCGAAATCGCCAAAACCAAATCCACCGATACCGGATCGGGCGCGAATGGCGGTGATCTGGGCTGGTTCGGCAAAGGTGCCATGGTTAAACCGTTTGAGGATGCCGTCATCGCGGCCAAAGTCGGCGAATTGACCGCCCCGATTAAATCCGATTTCGGCTGGCATCTGATTAAAGTCGCTGAAACCCGCATCGCCGCCGCCCCCCCACTGGATGACCTGCGTGATGAATTGGCAGCCGAGATTGAAAAAAAAGCCATCGAAGCGCATATAAAAATACTAACAGACGCCGCCGCTATCACCCGCCCTGGCATGGAGTTTGATCCGAAAGCGCTGCGTGACGAAACGATAGTTGACAAGTAAATACGAAAAGCGGGGCACGGATATGGGCAAGACTGATTGGAAAGCCAAGGCGAAATCCTTGAAGAAGAAACTGGCAGCATTGACAGGGGACACAGCTCCCGCAAAAGCCGCCAAACCCATATCCCCCCTCGCCCCGAAAGATGGCTTTCCATCCTTGCCCCGCATCGCTGGCGTTGAATTTTCAGCGGTCGAGGCAGGGGTTCGCTACCCCAACCGCAAAGACGTGATGCTGATCCGGCTTGCCCCCGGTACCGCGATGGCCGGTGTCTTTACCCGCTCCACCACCCGCGCGGCCTGCGTTCGCGATTGTCAGGATAAATTGGCAAAATCGGTGCCCCTGGGGGCTGGTGCCGCCATCATCGTGAACTCCGGCAATTCCAACGCTTTTACGGGAAAAATCGGCGATGCCTCCGTCGCGGCCATCGCATCAGCGGTTGCCACCCAGCTTGAACTTCCCGCCTCCCGCGTGTTCTCTTCTTCTACAGGCGTCATTGGCGAACCCCTGCCGCACGACCGCATCATCGCCAAAATCCCGGCCCTCGCCGCTACTTTGCGCGAAAATGCTATAGAAATGGCTGCCCTTGCCATGATGACAACCGATACCTTCCCCAAAGGGGCAACCGCCACCATCATGGGCGACGGTGGCGAAATCCACATCGCA
>JACMNW010000108.1 GCA_014378345.1 Pseudorhodobacter sp.
GAACAGCAGGGTCGTGGCGGCAAAGGGCAGCCATGCCCAATGGTCAAGTTCGTGTGGCAGGCGGCGCAGCGACCACCACAAAAACCCGATGATCAACGCCGAGACAATGGGTAAAGGGGACAGCCAGACGATCTCCGGGTAGCTGAACCATTTGTCGTAAATGCGTGTGCTGACCAAAGGTGTGGCAAGTGACACGGCGGCCATGCCAAGAACCACGCCCCAGAGGCCACCTTTTGCCCAAGAAACGGCTTTGATCTGCAACGCCTCATCCGATTTCAGGATGATCCAACAGGCACCGATGAAACTGAATGCCACTGTCAGGAACACCGCCGTGATCATGGCAAAGCCTGCATGCACCCATGTCCAACGCAGGCCCATCACATACATGCCTAGCATGAAGCCTTGTGAAAGTGCTGCCATCAAACTGCCCGCAAAAAACGCGCGATCCCACAACGGTTTCCAGCGCAGCGGCGCTTTGGCGCGAAATTCTAATGCCACCCCGCGCAGGATTAGGCCAACCAGCATCACCGCCACGGGCAGATACAGCGCGGTCAGAATGGCCCCGTGTGCTGCCGGAAATGCCACCAGCAGCAGGCCGATGGCAAGCACCAGCCACGTCTCATTTGCATCCCAGAACGGGCCTATGGATGCCACCATACGGTCACGCTCTGCCGTGTTGGCAAAGGGGAACAGCAGGCCGACACCCAGATCAAAACCGTCAAGCACAACATAAATCAGGATCGACAGACCCATCAGGCCAGCAAAGACGAAAGGCAACCAAAGGGCGGGGTCTGCGAACATCTGTGTCATTCGGCAGGCACCAGGTTTGGCATTGCGATGCGCGGATCATCGGGCCGCGTATCGCCCTTGGTGGCCTTGCGGGCGAGGTAGAAAATCACAAGGATGTACGACACCAGAAGCACAGCATAGATCGCCAGATATGTAATCAGCGTGCTTAGAACCATGCCTGCAGGCACATCGGCCACTGCTTCTTTGGTCGACAAAACGCCTGTTACCAGCCAAGGTTGCCGCCCGATTTCAGTGGTGTACCAACCCGCTAGTGTGGCGAGCCAGCCTGAAAACGTCATCGCAACAGCGCCGTACAAGACAGGCTTGGGAAAACGGTCAACCCCGCTTCGCCAAAGCAATATCACGCCCAGCCATGACATCAGCAGCATCGCGACCCCGGTGCCGATCATCACGCGAAAGGCGTAAAATACCGGGGCCACGGGTGGGTGCAGCACCGTGCCATCGGCGGCCACAAAATCATTTAAGCCCGGCACGATGCCATCGGTTTTGTGGGTCAGGATGATTGACGCCATATTCGGAACCGCGATTTCATAGTGGTTGGTGCGCGCCGTTTGGTCTGGCACGGCAAACAATAGCAGGGGTTTGTTCGGCCCGGTTTCCCAGTTGCCTTCCATCGCTGCAATCTTTTGCGGCTGATGCTCCAAGGTGTTCAGCCCGTGCATGTCGCCCGCGAAAATCTGGATCGGGATCAGCACTGCGGCAAGGATGAAACCCGAACGCAGGGTCGATGCGACGCCAGCCGTTTTATCGCCAATCAGGCGGCGGAAGGCCGAAACGCCAATGATCAGGAACGCCACCGTCAGGCCAGAGGCGAGCAACATATGCACCAATCGGTAGGGCATCGTCGGGTTGAAAATAATCGCCCACCAATCGGTGGCATGCACGACGCCATCGCGCAATTCGTATCCCGTGGGCGTGTGCATCCACGAATTCAGCACAATGATCCAGAATGCCGACATCGTCGTGCCGAAAGCCACAAGGAAGGTGGCAAGCGTGTGCACCCATGGCGGCACTTTGCGGGCCCCAAACAGCATGATGCCAAGAAAAACGGCTTCGAGGAAAAACGCCGTCAGCACTTCATAGGCCAGCAATGGCCCGGCGATATTGCCGACTTTTTCCATAAACCCCGGCCAGTTTGTGCCAAATTGGAACGACATGGTGATGCCCGAGACGACGCCAAGCGCGAAAGACAGCGCAAACACCTTCACCCAGAACATGTAGGCATCCATCCACTTGCGGTCTTGGGTGGCGTTAAAGCGCAGTTTGTAAAACAGCAAAACCCAGCCAAGGGCGATGGATATGGTCGGAAACAGGATATGAAACGAAATATTCGCACCAAACTGCATACGCGACAGGATTAGGGTATCCATGGCTGACCTCTTTCGTTGGCATGGAAATAACTGCTTATGCGTGGTTTTTCAGCCCCATGCGACCTCTGGCCACAGTGGGCCGGGAGGTGCAGGTTGGCATTGCAGGGATCGAGGCTGCGTTTGTTGGCCAAGGGATAACACGGATAGCTTGGAGGGTATTTACGGGGTGGGTTGCAATCATTTTGGCGGTGCCGATTGGCTTGTTGCATGTCTGCATTCTGGTGATGGAAATGCTGCTGTTGGAGACCCCGCGTGAGCGCCATGTGTTTGGCGCATCGGCCGATTTCGCGGCGAGCACCAAAGCGATGGCGAAAAATCAGGGCCTTTATACCGGGTTTTTGGCGGCTGGCCTGTTCTTCGGTCTGTGGCAGGGGCAGGGCGGGCGTGATGTGGTAGCGTTTTTTTGATCTGCGTTGTGGTGGCCGGGGTTTACGGTGAGATGACAATTTCAAAGCGGAAATTTTTTGTGCAGACTTTGCCAGCAATTCTGGCGCTGTCAGCCCTTGCTTTGGGTTAAGCGAATTCTGCGCCGAATTCGGATCGGAAAATGCGTATTTTCCGGGTGGCGATGTTAGCCGCCCGTATGGCTCATATGGCGGGTCACTTTGCCTGCCACCGTCTGGCGCGAATAATCAAAATCATGGCCTTTTGGCTTGCGGGCGATGGCTGCGCGAATGGCTGCCTGCAGTGCCGCATCATCCGGGCTGGCCCGAAGCGGTGCCCGCAGGTCTGCCATGTCTTCCTGGCCCAGACACATATACAGTTCGCCCGTGCAGGTCAGCCGAACACGGTTGCAGCTTTCGCAGAAATTATGGGTCAGCGGCGTGATAAAGCCGATCTTTTGCCCGGTCTCTTCGACGCGCACATAGCGTGCGGGGCCACCTGTGCGCACAGTCAGGTCTGTCAATCGGTGACGGGCGGCAATCGTGCTGCGCAGGTCTTTGAGTGACCAGTATTGATCCAGCCTGTCCTCGTTGCCCAGATCGCCCATTGGCATGACCTCGATGAAGGTCAGGTCGTGACCTTGGTCCGCGCACCAATCCGTCAGGGTGAACAGCTCATCTTCATTGAAGCCTTTCAGGGCCACCGCGTTGATCTTAACCCGCAATCCTGCATCTTTTGCCGCTTGAATGCCGTCCAGCACCTGATCAAGCCGCCCCCAGCGGGTGATTTGCGCAAATTTTGCTGCATCCAACGTATCCAATGACACATTGATACGCTTCACGCCAACTGCCGCCAGATCGGCTGCATATTTGCGCAGCTGCGATCCGTTGGTGGTCAGCGTCAGTTCCTGCAGCGCGCCAGACGCCAAGTGCCGCGACATGGCTTGGAAAAACGTCAAGATGCCTTTGCGCACCAACGGCTCGCCGCCCGTGATGCGCAGTTTTTTCACGCCCATGCCGACAAAGGTGGAACACAGGCGGTCAAGCTCCTCCAGCGTCAAAAGATCCGCCTTGGGCAGGAACGTCATGTTCTCCGACATGCAGTAGACACAGCGGAAATCGCAGCGATCCGTCACCGACACACGCAAATAATCAATCGCGCGGGCGAAGGGGTCGATCAGTGGGGCGGAAAGGATGTCCATCCGGCAATGGTAGAAGTCCGCTGGCCGAACAGCAAGCATTGATGCAAGGGTTGCGAGGGTCGGGCGCTTCAGACTATTGTGATGGCATGATACACAGATTGCGTTCCCCCGCGTTGATTTTGCTTTTTGCCCTGTCGTCGCTGCCCGGTTGTGGCTTGGTTGACCGGGTTACCGGGCGCAGTCCTGAGGGGGCCGTTGCGGCCGGGCCGCTTGAAGCTGTGCCAAATGGCCCGCTGTCCGCCACCAAACCGTTAGGCGGGGCACAATCTGCCGCAGCGCTTGACCAAACGACTGCTGCTGAAAAAGCGCTCGCCACGGCAGCGCCCGCACAAAGTGGCGAGCGTAACCTTGGCGCGGTGATCGTGGCGCTGGGCAGCCCTGCCGAGCAAGGGTTTTGGTTGCAATCGTCGCTTGTAAGCGCGCCGGGTAAAGGGCGCGTGGTGACGGATACCGGAAAATCTGTCGCAGTTGATTTGCGGCCCGCCAGTGGGGCGGCCCTATTGTCCCTTGCTGCCTACCGTGCGCTGGGTCTTGGGCTGACTGATCTGCCTAAGGTGCAGGTTTACGCAAACTAAGACAGCGTCACCCGGTGATTTTTTTGAGTATTTATGCGAAAAAGAAGCGGTTAAGGCGCGGGGCTGGCCAGATATTTCGCCGCCTCTTTGCGGGCGAAGGTTTTCATCAGGTGGCCATGTTCCGCCAGAAACTGCGCTGCACGCGGCGCGTCATGTTTGGACAGATCGCGCACCCAACAGGCAACGGCCTTTTGGATAAACCAGTCGCGGTCTTGCGTGTAGACGGCCGCCCAATCCAGAATGCGGTCGCGCGCGGCGATTTCATCCGGTTTGGGATGGTTTAGTTTCGCGAAGGGCAGCGTGGCCACCAATGCCGCGCGGCGCACCCACATGTTTTTTGATAGGGTCCAGCTTTCCACCAGATCAAGCCGCGACGGGTCGGCCGAAATGCGTTTTTCCGCGGCCTTGCACGCGTGATCTGCAATCGCCCAAGCGTCGAACATCGGCACCCAATGGCTGATCAAGGCCCAGGCGGCGTGATCATCGGGGCGCAAACGGGCTTGGGTCAGCAGTTTGGCGGCGGCAACACGGGCTTCGTGGATATCGGTTTTCCACAGGTCGGCGGCCAAAGTAATACGGTCTGTAAGGCTTGCTTCGGCCCGCCAATGCGCCACCAAATCCTCGATCTGTGGGACGGATACCCCAAGATAGCGGCGCGTGGCCTTGTGGTAGGCCGCCGCTTCAGCTGCTTTTGCGGTATCAGCCAGCGCTTCAAGCTGTGCCAGTGCTGTCGCAATCATTCCACGGTCACCGATTTGGCCAAATTGCGCGGCTGATCGACATCGGTGCCTTTGGCGATGGCGGTGTGATAAGCCAAAAGTTGCGCCGGGATCGCATACAGGATCGGGGCCAGAAAATCGGGAACCGATGGCATGGCCAGCGTCTTCCAGCAGCCTTTGCCCGCTTCGGCAATGCCTGCTGCATCCGATATCAGCAGCACCTTGCCATTGCGCGCCATCACCTCTTGCATGTTGGAGACGGTCTTTTCGAACAGATGATCGCGCGGGGCCATCACAATCACCGGCACATGCGCGTCGATCAGGGCAATCGGCCCGTGTTTCAGTTCGCCGGATGCGTAACCTTCGGCGTGTATATAGCTGATTTCCTTTAACTTAAGCGCACCTTCCAACGCCAGAGGGAACATCGCACCCCGGCCAAGGAACAAGATATCCTGCGCCTCTGCCAACTGTTCGGCAATATCGGCAATCTCTGCTGCGGACCCGATGGCATGGTTCATCAGGCCCGGCAGGGTGGACAGCGCATTCAAGTGTTTGGTCAGCCCTTCGGCATCCATCCGGCCCCGATCTACTGCCGCTTTCAGGGCCAGCAGCACCAGCAACGTAAGTTGGCAAGTGAAAGCTTTGGTGGACGCAACGCCCACCTCGACCCCAGCCAAAATCGGCAAGGCCAGATCAGATTCGCGCGCAATGGAAGATGTGGTCACGTTGACGACGGATATGACCTTGGCGACCCGTTCCTTTGCGTAGCGCAAGGCGGCAAGGGTATCTGCCGTCTCGCCCGATTGGCTGACGAACAGCGCCCAGGATCTGTCTGACAGCGGCGGTTCGCGGTAGCGGAATTCGGACGCGATGTCGATGTCGGCAGGCAGCCCCGCAATCTGTTCAAACCAGTATTTCGCCACATGGCAAGCATAGGAGGCCGTGCCGCAGGCGACCATGGTGATGCGGTCTACACCTGAAAAATCAAGGCTTGCGGGAAAATTCAGCGGGGCCCTTGCATCCGCCGCATAATGGCGCAAGGCATTAGCCAGAACAACGGGTTGTTCGGCAATTTCCTTGGCCATGAAATGCTTGTAGCCGGCCTTTTCAATGCGGGTCTGATCAATCTGAATACGGGTCAGGGCGCGGTTGGCAAGTTTGCCCTGCACATCGTAAATCGTGGCCCCGGCGCGGGTGACAAAGGCATAGTCGCCTTCTTCCAGATAGGTGACCTGGTCGGTCATGGGTGCCAAGGCAATGGCGTCTGAGCCTACGAACATCTCGCCATCACCATGCCCGATGGCAAGCGGAGACCCCTTGCGCGCGGCAATCATCAGATCGTCTTCACCGTGAAACAAAAAGCACAAGGCAAACGCGCCGCGAAGGCGTTTCAGGGTTTCAACGGCGGCCTCACGGGCAGGCATGCCGCGATCCATATTCAGGCGCGTGAGCAGGGAAATGGTTTCGGTATCAGTTTCCGACTCGAACGCCAATCCGGCCGCCGCCAATTCGCGGCGCAACTCTTGAAAATTTTCGATGATGCCGTTATGCACCACTGCCACTGGCCCCGATTGATGCGGGTGGGCATTGGCGACCGTGGCCGTGCCATGCGTGGCCCAGCGTGTATGACCGATGCCAGCTTTCCCCGCCAAGGGGTTGTGCACCAGCAAATCCGACAGATTGACCAGTTTGCCCACCGCGCGGCGACGGTCGAGTTTGCCCTTGTTGACCGTGGCGATGCCAGCACTGTCATAGCCGCGATATTCCAGCCGCTTTAGCGCCTCGACCAGCAGGGGTGCCACTTCATGGTTGCCTAAAACACCAACGATACCGCACATTTACTTTGTCCCCTTTTGATGTGAGGCTTTTATAACACGTAATCTTTCCATCAGTCTTATGGCCAAACCTTGTTTATTTTCCTGCCGGGCGCGGCCAATTGCCAAAGCACCGGGGGGAACATCGGTAGATATCACGGATCCTGATGCGGTCATCGCATCGGCCCCCACAGTAACAGGGGCCACTAACATTGTATCAGACCCAATGAAAACACGTGGCCCAATCGTGGTTTTGTGTTTCATCACGCCGTCATAGTTGCAGGTCACGGTGCCTGCGCCGATATTGGTAAATTCCCCTACGTCAGCATCGCCAAGATAGGTCAAATGGCCAACTTTAACGCCTTCGGCCAGCGTTGAATTCTTGATTTCGACAAAATTACCGACATGCACATCTTCGGAAAGCTCGGTACCGGGGCGCAGGCGTGCAAAAGGGCCTACGGTCGCGCCCCGACTGATATGGCAGCCTTCCAGATGGCAAAAGCCTTTGATCTCGGCCCCGCTTTCCACCGTGACGCCGGGACCAAAAATCACGTTCGGGCCGATCATGGCGTCGCGGCCAACAAAGGTATCCAGCGCGAAGAACACGGTTTCGGGTGCTGTCATGGAAACACCATTGTCAAACGCCTCGGCCCGGGCGCGGGCTTGAAATGCGGCCTCCGCAGCGGCCAATTCGACACGGGTGTTGATGCCCAGCGTTTCCGCCTCATCGCATTGCACCACGCCTGCGGACAGACCTCTTGCGCGTGCAATGCCTACAATATCGGTCAAATAGTATTCGCCCGACGCATTGTTATTGCCCACAGTGGCCACCAATTCGGCCAATGTGCTTACATCGGCGCAAATCACCCCGGAATTGCACAGGGTGACGGCGCGTTCAGCGTCAGATGCGTCTTTATATTCAACAATCCGCTCCAGCATATCGCCTGCTAAGATCAGGCGGCCATAGCGCCCCGGATCAACGGCCTGAAAGCCCAAGACAACAACGTCGTGACGGGCGCGCGCGGCCAGCATCGCCTCCAGCGTTTCGGCGCGGATAAACGGGGTATCACCGTACAAGATGAAAACATCCCCTGTAAAATCGGTCAAAGCGGGTAGCGCCTCGGCGACAGCATGGCCAGTGCCGAGACGTTCGCGCTGTTCAACCACAATCGCGGTATCATCAAAGGCCAAAGCGGCCTTCGTTACGGCTTCGGCCCCATGCCCTGCGACAACAACAACCCGCTCTGGCCCCAAAGCCTGGCCCGCGCGCAAGGCGTGGTGCAGCAATGGGGCTGCACCCACATGGTGCAGAACCTTCGGCAAATCAGAATTCATTCGCGTGCCCTGGCCCGCAGCAAGCACAATCAAAGAAACTGGCAATGAAACCCGCATAAAATTCTTTCCTTTAAGATGTCTACGTTTTACCGGGTTATGACAATGCCGCAAGGTCCCGTCTATCACTTGTCTTTTCGCAGCGTTACAACTTGGGAATACCAATGCGCACCGTAGTTTTCGATCTGGACGGCACCCTTGCCGATACATCCGCCGATCTTTTGGCCGCGGCAAATGCCTGTTTTCGCGGGCTTGGCCACACTGCTATGCTGGATAGTGCTGACACGTTGACCGCGTTTCATGGTGGGCGCGCGATGCTGCGATTAGGGTTTTCGCGGCTTGGCGGCTATAGCGAGGCAGATGTTGATGCGCAGTACCCCGTTTTACTGGCCGCCTATGCCGAGGCGATTGACACGCATACCACGCTGTATCCAGGGGCGGTGCGCGCCATAGAAGGCTTGCGGGATGCAGGCTTTGCGCTTGCGATTTGCACCAACAAGCCTGCGGGTTTGGCCGAAACCCTGACTCGCAGTCTTGGCATCCGGCACCTGTTCGGGGCCTTGGTCGGCGCAGATACGCTGCCAGTGCGCAAGCCAGACCCCGCGACCCTGTTTGAGGCAATCGCCCGCGTGGGCGGCGATCCTGCCCGCGCGGTCCTGATCGGAGATACGCAGACAGACCGTGACACTGGCCTTGCGGCAGCTGTGCCGGTGGTATTGGTGACATTTGGCCCGGAAGGGGCGGGAGTTTCGCGCATGGCCCCCGAAGCGCTGTTGGATCACTATGATGATCTGGCTGCAGTGGTGCAGCAGCTTCTGGCGCAGTAGCCGTAATTGAAACGGCCTTTGCGCACCAATATCGTGCCCTACAGTCGCAGCTATCGGCGGCCACCCCGGCTGTCTATGGGGCAGCCACCTTTGCCACCAAGGCGGCGGCAACCGTGGTTGCACAAAATGGCTGACCCCAGATTTTACCTGCGCGCCGTGTTTTTGGTAGCGGGTTTGGCGCTTGTCGCAGTTCCCTTGTTAACGGACGGATTTTTGGCCATCGCACGCCCGATTGCGTTTGGAACGGACAACTGCCGCGTTGTGCATGTGGTTGATGGCGATACCGCTGACATCTGGTGCAGCGGCTCAGGGGTAGAACGCGCGCGCCTTGTGGGGTTTGACGCGCCAGAGCTTTTCTCGCCTAAATGTGTATCAGAATTGATTGCGGCACAAAAAGCCAAGTGGGCGTTGCGCGGATATTTGTTTGGCGCAACGGGTCTGCGCCTGCAACGCGGCAGACTTGACCGCTATGATCGACGGCTTGTCACATTATGGCTAGGGGCCGCGTCGCTTTCACAAAAGATGATACAGGGCGGCTACGGACGGGCTTATGGCGGCGGTGTAAGGTTTGGCTGGTGCGGGTAGGGAATAAGGTCAAAATGTTCGATTAATGCAGTTTTTTGGCAATAATGTATGTATGCAGTTACAAATATATTTGATTATAACAAGTAAAGTAGTGTTACTCTGTCACCAATCTAGCA
>JACMNW010000109.1 GCA_014378345.1 Pseudorhodobacter sp.
ATCATGCGGCAGCTTGGAAACCACCGCAGGAACATCCGGCATGTCCGATCCGCCGGTGCCAGCGCGGCCAAGGTTAAAGCCTTTGCCGGAATTGCCGTTTTCCACGTCGCCCGTTTGCGCCATGAAGTCGTTGATCACGCGGTGAAACACCACACCATCGTAGGCACCAGCCCGAGCCAGCGTTTTCATCCGCTCGGTGTGCTTGGGGGCCACGTCGGCCAACAGTTGGATCACCACCTCGCCATCTTTCAACGCGATGATGATGGTGTTTTCCGGGTCTTTAATCTCGGCCATTTGGCGCTCCTGTTTCAATTTGGGCGGAACTTAATGCCTGAGGACCCGAAGGGAAAGGCCAAAGCGCATCATCGGTTGACCTTCGCCGATCCGTAGGCGATGCAAAGCCATCACTTTTGGGGGATCACGATCATGGCTTGGAAAACACTCGACGATATGGACGTGGCAGCCAAAACCGTACTGGTGCGCGTTGATGTCAACGTGCCGATGGAAAACGGTCGTGTGACCGATGCCACGCGGATCGAGAAAATCGTGCCAACCGTGCGGGATTTAACTGCTAAGGGCGCGAAAGTGGTGCTTCTTGCCCACTTCGGCCGTCCCAAAGGCAAACCGGTGCCCGAGATGAGCCTTCGGTTGATCCTGCCCACGCTGGAGGCAGCGCTTGGTCATAGCGTCACATTCATTGAACGCCCAAGCCGCAGCGATATCGACGCCCTTCCCGCAAACGCCGTGATAATGCTGGAAAACACCCGCTTTACCCCGATGGAAGAAGCCAATGATCCGCAAATGGCCGCCTTCTTGGCCAGTTTGGGTGATCTTTTTTGCAACGATGCTTTCTCTGCCGCCCACCGCGCCCATGCTTCGACCGAAGGCGTGGCACATCTGCTGCCTTCGTTCGCGGGTCGTCTGATGGCCGAAGAACTGGCGGCACTTGAAGCCGCCCTGGGCAATCCGCTGCGCCCTGTTGTGGCGCTGGTTGGCGGCGCAAAAGTGTCCACCAAATTGGAATTGCTGGGCAATTTGGTGATGAAGGTTGATCATCTGGTCATCGGCGGCGGTATGGCCAACACCTTCCTCGTCGCGCAAGGAATTGAGGTTGGCAAATCCTTGGCCGAACGCGATATGGCCCCGATTGCCTTGGATATTTTGGCACGCGCCAAAACCGCAGGCTGCAGCATTCACCTGCCTCTGGATATCGTCGTTGCGCGTGAATTCAAAGCAGGCGCTGCGTCTGAAACCCTGCCAACCAATGCCTGCCCACCAGATGCGATGATCCTTGATGCTGGTCCTGCCACCGTAGCCGCCCTGACCGCCGTTTTCGCCACCTGCAAAACTCTGATTTGGAACGGGCCACTGGGCGCATTTGAAATACCGCCCTTCAACATGGCCACCAATGCCGCCGCAAAAGCTGCAGCCGACCTGACCCGCGCGGGCAAACTCGTATCCGTTGCAGGTGGTGGCGATACGGTCGCAGCGTTAAACCAAGCGGGCGCTGCTGACGATTTTACTTTTATTTCAACTGCAGGCGGTGCTTTTCTGGAATGGATGGAAGGCAAAACATTACCGGGCGTGGCTATTTTAATGAGGTAACAGACGGCAATCTGGGAATTGATCACCGGCGCGTCCAAAGGAATGGGCGCATGAAATCGCCACGCTTGCCGCCAAGGATGGCTTTGATGTGATCCTGACCGCGCGCCAAACCGACAAGCTGGAAAAACACGCCCATGTCCTGCGCCGCGCCTGTAATGTGGCGGTTGAGGTGATGTTGGCCGATCTTGACGACCCCGAAAAGGCCGAGGCGCTGTGGGCGCGCGCCAGCAAAAACCGCCAAATCGGCGTACTGTTAAACAATGCGGGGCTGGGGCGAAATGGGACCTTTGCAGACCTTGAGGGCTGGCCACTTGAAGCCGCATCAATCTCGGTCAACATTGTGGCCGCCACAATCCTGATGGCACGCGCGGCAGAGCATATGAAGGCGCAATGTACCGGGGCGCATCCTGAACGTGGTCTCCATCGCCGGGTTTCTGCCGGGGCCAAACATGGCTGTCTATCACGCCACCAAAGCCTATCTTTTTAGTCTGCCCGAAGCCGTATCCGAAGAATTGTCCGGGTCCGGCGTCATTGTCACCGCCCTTTTGTCCTGGTGCAACCGAAACAAATTTCTTTGCCAACGACGATGCTGTGAAGGCATCTATAATCTCGCGCTTCCCCTTGCCGACCGCCGAAACCATGGCGGCCAAAGGCTGGTCCGCAATGACAAAGGGGCGTAGAATTTACGTGCCGGGCATAATGAACAAGGTTTTTGCCTTCTTGCCCAGCATAAACCCGCGCCGCGTTAACGTCTTTGTTACAGGCCAATTTCTCAGACGCCGCCGCTAATTCCAACTATTTTTTTCCGTTAGCGCAACCAATATTGCCGGATGGATTTTGCCCGACTAAGCGCAACAAAAGACCAATCCATTTGCAAGGAACCCCCAGATGCGCGCGACCAAGGCCGTTCAAAAAATCTTAAGCAATTACGAGGGCGAAACGCCCGGCGTGAAGGCAAATTTGTGCCGTATGATGATGGAAGGCAAATTGTCAGGCACGGGCAAGCTGATCATCCTGCCAGTAGATCAAGGGTTTGAACACGGGGCCGCCCGCAGTTTCGCCGCCAACCCCGCCGCTTATGACCCACATTATCACTATCAACTTGCCATCGATGCAGGCCTGAACGCATATGCCGCCCCTCTGGGAATGCTAGAGGCCGGTGCAGACACCTTCGCAGGCCAAATCCCGACCATCTTGAAAGTAAACTCCGCCAATAGCCTGATGTCAGAAACCGCCGGAAAAAATCAAGCTATCACGGGCACTGTTGATGACGCCCTACGCCTTGGCTGTGCGGGCATCGGCTTTACCATCTATCCCGGTTCTGACGCAGCCCTCGATATGTTCGAAGAAATTTCTGCCATGCGCCAGGAAGCCGCCGCCAAAGGCATCGCGTCAGTTGTCTGGTCCTATCCCCGCGGTGAAGCCGTCACCAAAGACGGTGAAACCGCGATTGATGTTGCTGCTTACGGCGCACAAATGGCGGCACTATTGGGTGCGCATATCATCAAGATTAAACTTTCCACTGATCATTTGATGCTGGCAGAGGCAAAAAAGGTCTACCTGGCCGAGAAAATTGATGTCTCTACCCAAGCCGCCCGCGTGCGCCACTGCATGGAAGCATCGTTTGCAGGCCGCCGCATCGTGATCTTCTCGGGCGGTGCCGCAAAGGGCAGCGATTCCGTTTATGACGACGCCCGCGCCATCCGCGACGGCGGCGGCAACGGCTCCATCATTGGCCGCAACACGTTTCAGCGCCCACGTGCCGAAGCACTGGCGATGCTGGCCAAGCTGGTCGAAATCTACAAAGGCCGAGATTAATTTGGCCCATAAAGGGAATCCCGCATTTTCAGGATTCCCAAAGCCTTCTTACTGTGCAATATTTCCTCACCACGCTTCCAATAAAGAGAAGCGGGATTGAGGCACGACCAATGAACACCTCTCCAATGCGCCCGGCGATCGGTGGTATGTTTTATTACGTACTGGCCTTTACGCTGGGCGGTTATTTCATGTTCGCCGCCGTGCAGGGTGATTACGGAATATTCCGCCGGGTCCAGATTTCCGCCGAAGCGCAGGATTTAACCACCGAGCGGGATAAGCTGACCGCCGAACTGGCGCAGATCAAAAACCTGACCCTCCGTCTGTCAGACAGCTACCTTGATATGGACTTATTGGATCAGCAGGCGCGCGACGTCCTGGGCTATGTGCGCGCCGACGAAATCGTCATTCGATAATCACCTGCACGGCTGGTGTAACCAAAACCTTTGCCACGCCCTTAAATTTCCGATATACAGAAAATAGTTTAATATTAAACTACTTTAAATCTGGACCGGAGATTGCCCCGATGGCCGCACCAAAAACCGCCGCTAAATCCAATAATTCAAAGGAAGAACTGCTTGGCTTCTACCGCCAGATGCTGCTGATCCGGCGATTCGAGGAAAAGGCGGGGCAGCTGTACGGCATGGGCCTGATCGGTGGATTTTGTCATCTTTATATCGGGCAGGAAGCGGTTGTTGTGGGCATCGAAGCGGCAGCAAAAGAGGGCGATAAACGCCTGACGTCGTACCGTGATCACGGCCATATGCTGGCTTGCGGCATGGATCCCAAAGGGGTGATGGCCGAACTGACCGGGCGGTCGGGCGGCTATTCGCGCGGCAAGGGCGGCTCCATGCATATGTTTTCCAAGGAGAAACACTTCTACGGCGGCCACGGTATTGTGGGCGCGCAGGTGCCGCTGGGGGCTGGTTTGGCCTTTGCCGACAAATACCTTGGCAATGACAATGTGACCTTCACATACTTCGGCGATGGTGCCGCCAACCAAGGCCAAGTGTATGAGACCTATAACATGGCCGAGTTGTGGAACCTGCCGGTGGTTTTTGTGATTGAAAACAACCACTACGCCATGGGCACATCCGTCAAACGCTCGACCCATTCCAAAACCCTGTGGGAACGTGGTGCCGCTTACGGTATCAAGGGCGAAGCGGTAGATGGCATGGATGTGCTGGCCGTCAAAGCTGCCGCCGAAAAAGCTGTTGCCGCCTGCCGTGCGGGCCAAGGCCCCTATATTCTGGAAATGATGACCTACCGCTACCGCGGCCATTCGATGTCTGACCCGGCGAAGTATCGCACGCGGGAAGAAGTGGAAAAGATCAAATCCGAAAAAGACGCCATCGAACATGTCCGCGATCTGCTTTTGCAAGGCGGCCATGCCAACGACGATGACCTTAAGGCCATCGACAAAGACATTAAGGCCATCGTAAACGACGCCGCCGAATTTGCCAAAGATAGCCCAGAGCCGGACCTAGCCGAGCTTTGGACTGATATCTACGCATAAGGGAAATATATTATGGCAATTCAAATCCTTATGCCTGCGCTGTCTCCGACCATGGAAGAAGGCACGCTTGCCAAATGGCTGGTGAAAGAAGGCGACACGGTCAAATCCGGCCAGATTTTGGCAGAAATTGAAACCGACAAGGCGACGATGGAATTCGAGGCCGTCGATGAAGGGATCATCGGCAAGCTGCTGGTCGCGGAAGGCACGGCGGGGGTGAAAGTCAACGCCCCTATCGCCACGCTGGTGGAAGCCAACGAAAGCGCTGATGCCACTCCTGTTCCGGTGGCTGCCGCCGCCCCCGCGCCCGTGGCAGCGCCTGCCGCAGCAACCGCCGCCGCTAAAGCTCCGGTGGAAATCAAATCCGCAGCCTCCCCCGACTGGCCCGCAGGCACCGCGATGAAAACCATGACGGTGCGCGAGGCGTTGCGTGAAGCCATGGCCGAAGAAATGCGCGCCAACCCGAATGTCTTTCTGATGGGCGAAGAGGTTGGCGAATACCAAGGCGCTTACAAAATAAGCCAAGGCCTGCTGGATGAATTCGGCCCCAAGCGTGTGGTCGATACCCCGATCACCGAACACGGTTTTGCGGGTATCGCTGTGGGTGCCTCTTTTGGCGGGCTGAACCCCATCGTCGAATTCATGACCTTCAACTTCGCTATGCAGGCGATTGATCATATTATCAACTCCGCCGCGAAGACCCTTTACATGTCCGGCGGCCAGATGGGCAGCCCGATTGTGTTCCGTGGCCCGAACGGTGCCGCCGCCCGCGTCGGCGCACAGCATAGCCAAGACTATTCCGCTTGGTACGCGCAAATTCCCGGCCTGAAAGTCGTCGTGCCATACTCCGCATCCGACGCAAAAGGTCTGCTGAAACAAGCCATCCGCGATCCAAATCCGGTGATTTTCCTTGAAAACGAAATTCTCTACGGCAAGTCGTTCGATGTGCCTGTGCTGGACGATTTCACCATCCCCTTCGGCAAAGCCCGCATTTGGCGGGAAGGGACGGACGTTACGATCGTGTCGTTCGGCATCGGCATGACCTATGCGCTGGAGGCCGCTGAAAAGCTGGCGGCAGATGGCATCAGCGCCGAAGTGATTGACCTGCGCACCCTGCGCCCGATTGATTACGACACTGTATTGGCATCAGTAATGAAAACCAACCGCTGCGTGACGGTCGAGGAAGGCTGGCCCGTTGGCGCCATCGGCAACCATATCGGGGCCACCATCATGATGCGCGCCTTCGATTACCTTGATGCGCCGGTGATCAACTGCACCGGCAAAGACGTGCCGATGCCCTATGCGGCGAACCTCGAAAAACACGCCCTGCTGACCACCGCCGAGGTGATCGAAGCCGTAAAATCCGTTTGCTATCGTTAAGGGGGGGCACAAAATGGCCACGCAGATCCTGATGCCAGCGCTTTCCCCCACGATGGAGGAAGGCACCCTCGCCAAATGGCTGGTGAAAGAGGGCGATACCGTAAAATCCGGACAGATTCTGGCCGAGATTGAAACCGACAAGGCCACGATGGAATTTGAAGCCGTCGATGAAGGCGTGGTCGGCAAGCTGCTGATTGCTGAGGGCACCGCCGGGGTGAAAGTGAACACCCCGATTGCGGTGATCTTGGAGGACGGCGAAAGCGCGGATGCCGTTCCATTACCCGCTGCCACGGCTGCACCTGCTGCCGCAGTCCCGGTTGCTGCAGTAGCAGTCTCAGCAGCCCCGGTTGATGCAGTCACAGTCTCAGCAACCCCGGCATCTGCGCCCGCAGCCGCCGCAAAACCCGCAGGCGCGCGCGTCTTCGCCTCCCCCCTGGCACGCCGCATCGCCACCGAAAAGGGCCTGGACCTGACCAAAGTTGTCGGTTCTGGCCCTCACGGTCGCATCGTCAAAGCGGATGTTGAGGGCGCACAGGCGTCTCCGGCAACAGTGCTTGCCGCACCTGCAGTCATCGACATGGCAACAGCCCCAACAATGACCACCGGCCCGTCAATCGAAACCGTGCTGAAAACCTATGCCGACCGCCCCTATACCGAGGTGGCGCTGAACGGCATGCGCAAAACCATCGCCGCCCGCCTGACGGAGGCCAAACAAACCGTGCCTCATTTCTATCTGCGCCGCGACATTCAACTCGACGCGCTTCTCGCCTTCCGGACGCAGCTAAATGCAGGGCTTGAATCCCGCGGCGTCAAGCTGTCGGTCAATGACTTTGTGATCAAAGCCTGCGCTTTGGCTCTGCAGCAATGCCCGACAGCAAATGCAGTTTGGGCGGGCGACCGCGTGCTGCAATTCCAGAAATCCGATGTCGCCGTCGCCGTGGCCATCGAAGGCGGGCTGTTCACCCCCGTTCTAAAAGACGCGGAGAGCAAAACCCTGTCCGCCCTGTCGATTGAGATGAAAGACCTCGCCAAACGAGCGCGTGACCGTAAACTTGCCCCGCATGAATATCAGGGCGGCAGCTTTGCCATCTCTAACCTCGGGATGTTTGGCATCGATAACTTTGATGCGATCATCAACCCGCCCCATGCCGCAATTCTGGCTGTCGGCGCTGGTGTGCCAAAGCCTGTGGTCAAGGCAGGGCAAGTCGTAGTTGCGAACATCATGTCCGTCACCCTGTCGGTGGATCACCGGGTCATCGACGGGGCCTTGGGTGCCCAGCTTTTGCAGGCGATCAAGGACAATCTGGAAAACCCAATGGCGATGCTGGCTTAAGCCAAGTCTCCCGCCCCAGCGTAGGACGGGGCCTCGATCTTGCCACGCAAACCACCGGGTCCCCGGCTTTCGCCGGAGCGATAAAGGCATCTAAAACCAAAGGCATTAGACCCCGGCCTGCGCCGGGGCTAGCTTGTGTCAAATCTCACCTGCCAACAGCTGATCCATGGTTTGCGACGGCTGCGCACAGCCCGCCTCGCCCACCACCCGCGCCGGAACCCCGGCGACGGTTGTATTATGTGGCACGTCCTGCAAAACCACCGATCCAGCGGCAATGCGAGAACAGTACCCCACATGGATGTTCCCTAACACCTTCGCCCCGGCCCCGATCATCACGCCATTGCCGATCTTCGGATGCCGGTCGCCATCCTCTTTGCCCGTACCGCCAAGTGTTACCGAATGCAGCATCGACACATTGTCACCCACCCCCGCCGTCTCGCCGATGACAATCGAGTGCGCGTGATCAATCATAATCCCTTTGCCCACAACCGCCGCCGGGTGAATATCCACGCCAAACACCTCTGACACCCGCATCTGCACGAAATACGCCAAATCAGTGCGGCCAGATTTCCAAAGCCAATGTCCCACGCGGTAGGCCTGAACCGCCTGAAACCCTTTGAAAAACAAAATCGGCTGCAAGAACCGGTGGCAGGCCGGATCGCGTTCAAACACCGCCATCAAATCTGCCCGCGCCGATTGGGCCAGGTCTGGGTCTGTGGCATATGCCTCATCCGCAATTTCGCGCAAAATCTGCTCGCTCATCTCACCAGAGGCGAGTTTAAGCGAAAACCGATATGCCAGCGCTTGCTCCATTCTTGCATGGTGCAAAAGACTTGAATGAATCAGACCGCCCAAAAGCGGTTCTTCCTTTATCGCTTCGACAGCTTCTTCGCAAACACGGCTCCACACGGGGTCTACCGAGGACAGTTTTGGTTTTATATTGGACATTCCATCACCTCATAGAGTGTAGGGTACCACACAGGTCGTGCGGTTAGAAGGCTGGGTTAGCTGACGACAAATGAAGAAGACATTGCATTTGCTAAATTAGTACAGTTCCCGACGAATGCGTCATCGGGACCTATGTCCTCACATTGACTTTTACCATACACAGACCAAAAGAGTAGCCATCTTACACAAAACACGCAGTCTCGGTTGGATTGGGATGTGATATGATTGGCTATACGCCAAAGCGTCAACACTCAACACGCCCTTTTTGCCAAGCCAGACCTTTTGGACCCACCTGCGTTGCAGGCGTTGGTTGGGATTGAGGTCTACTGGGTTAGAATTACTTTGGGGCTTTGTTGCTTCAACTCAAGGGTTTGCAGGACACAGGGAGATCTGTCTGACGGACGCTCACTCTGTTTCGGACGCTGCTGTTGGGTTTCTAGTAAGATCTGCCGGATGTTAAACTATCGCAATCGCTGGCGTAGGACCAGTAATTTCACAAGTTCTAACGGCTGGAATAGTATCCAGGTATCTCTGACGATACGGCCATTCGGCGGTTTTGCAAAAGGCTTTGGGGTCGAAAGGTTGGGCTGCTGAAGGGAGTTAAACGCGCGCTGGACGACAGCCATGCTTTCCTCGCCGAGGGCAACTTGCCATCGTTGACGCGACCGTTGCCGAGGCCGCGCAGAGCCATACCCGTCCCGCCGACCCTGAGGCATGTAGCCAAGGTCACAGTCCGCAGAAAAATACAGGCGGCATGGTGCTATCAAGGCTCTGTAAATGTTTATGAAAACACCTTTGTTCACACCACAACAGTGACGCCCGGCACCTAAACAGAGGTTCATAGCCTTGAAGGCCTGATGACCGGATCGGAGGTGGCGCCTTGCGCCTATGCCGAATATGTCATCCGGCACGCAGGAAAATTCGCAGATCAATCTTGCCCGCTTGGAGCGATTTGTTATGGACGAAACACGCCGAAGCTGGGCCGAACCGGAGGCAGGCCATATCGGGATTGTTCGCCAGCCCTATGGCATTTCCTCAGACAGTATTGCCCCGCAATTGCTTGCGGCCCTTTATTGTATGTCTATCGCCCGGGCCGGCGTATAACCAACCCACCGATAGCAGGCTTGGGGTCAGTGGTCGGAAAAGCGTTGATCTTGAAAAAAGGATTGCGGCGTATATCCAAACTATTGGCCAATTGGTGATGTAAATCACTCCTGGCACATCTTGGCCCCTCGCTTACGCGAAATAAGGGTACAAATCACAATCTGCAACGCATCCAAATAAGCAATGTTTGATGCAAAGGGTTCCATAACTTGCAGCTCGACATTGGCCCGTGCCATTAAACTTCCGTTTCCCCACAGGGGGTGCGGCCTTCGCAAACGCTTGTGATAATCATGCGCCGCATCTGCCTGTTGGATCATGGTATCCAGCAAGCTAAGGCGAGATTGCACGGGCACATTTAAAAGCGCACGCGCCGCCGCAGAAATATCACCGAATAGAAGCGTTCGCACTAACTGCTACGCTGCAAAATCAAGGCTGCGAAACGGTCCTGATCCAAACCGATCGGATGCTTGAGCCACGTCAATACGGTAAGCTCCCACAATCCCGTCTAGGCTTTGCAAAGCAGCAAGGTATCCCCAGTTTGGCACACTTACCGTTTCTTCTCGCAAAACCACATCGGCTTGCACAACCCGAATGATATAGCTTTCGACAGCTTCCCCCAAAGGCACCTCAGGCGATTGCCAGCTGTCGCCGTCAATTCGCGTGCGCCTGATCCAACTGACGGACAGATCACCCACAAGATTTTTAGCAAAATTTAAATGCGCTACTGGGTAGGGCCGAAGACCAATGCCATCAAATGCCTCCAACTTTACCACAACCGCCGGATCATCATACCCACGACCTGCTGCCCCAATACGGTAATATCGGGCCAACCCGCGCGACGAAAGCGCCAGCTCAATCTGTTGTGGTGCCAAGTCAAGCAGTACAACCGTGCTGCCAACCGGCCATTCCGCAGGCATGATTCCATCAGTGCCTTGCTGACCGCGCAATCGCAGGCTTAAGTCATACGTTGATGGGGCCACCAAAACTGCCGCAGAAAACTGCAGTACTTCCCAACGCACTGCAGATCCATCACCAACTGCGATCACATTTGCACCATTAAATACCGCCAGTTGGTCGCTAGAGCTTAGTGTTCCACCCACCATTTTTACCCGCAATGCCGGCCCTCGGTCCCATAAACCCGTTGGAGCCCTCGCTAAAACTGTCTCCGTCGTCCCTATAACAGACGCGGCAGCGATCAGTCTGTTTAGCTCATATCCCGCATCCGCAGGCGCACTCCACACCCCAACCGAACCGGGCCAAGGGTCTGCTGTCACAGCCACATGAGGTGCATGCGGCACCTCATCACCGCTCAAAAGCGGCAGGTCCAAAAATACAGAAAACACAGGGACAGGTGCTGTAAACGCCCGCGGAATCACGCGTTCGTCGGCACCGTCACTGGTTTGATAGACACCCGTTTCAATCCGAACAGCCTCAACCAACTGTGCCTCAGCTTGCTCCACTCGGTCAATCCGGTAGCGATGGCCTTCTAAAGCAACAACATCACCTGATCCCAGTTGTAACGCGGATTTTGGCAAAGCAAAGCGCGCAGTATCCCTCGCGACGCGCGCCTCGGTCAACCAGCGTTCAGCAATTGATCGCGCCTCATTCGCCGTTAAAACCAGTGGCATATCGCTTTGCGATACTGTCAGGCTGGTCTCGTCCGGGAATACGGCCTCAGCCTGCCTAACCTCATAGCTACCTGCGCTTTCAATGAACCCCAGCCTGATCCGCCCAGCCATTTCCGCCTCTGGCGCGCGAGTGGTTTCAATTGTGCCATCCAAATCTTTACTCTGCACCAAAAGTTCCCGGTTGATACTGCTCGTTACCTGACCGCCGCGCATTTTGAACTGTAAAACGCCATCCCGCTCGACTGCTTCAAACCCGTAGGCCAGCATAAGGGGTTGCAAAGCTGCCCGAGCTGACCCCGTTTCGGCTTGGGAATACCCCCGCACAAGGCCAAACACTTCGGCAACACCGAAATTGTTCAGCCCTGACCGCTCACAAATCTCGGCCACCACCGATGCTAAGGGTTGGGTAGACATGCGACCATTCAACCAATGTCCACGTGCATAGTTTTCGCCATCGCTCCACAATGGGTTGCCGGGAAATTCCGGGAAAGGTCGCGCATCCCAAGCCCAGGCATGTGCATGATCCATATCCACCATTGATCCCGCATATAAAAACGCAGCTGGGTTATTGCCCGCGTCTGCCCAGTATTCTGCCTGTGCCCGCAGATACTGCATTTGCATCAGATCATCACGCCTCCCATTCGAAAAAGCGGGCAACCCAGATTCCGATGACTTTACATCAATAAACCGATTGGGCTGGTTTGTCCCTTTGTCGATCGCCGCACAGCCATATTCAGTAAACCGAATTGGTTTTGACCCCGGCACCCAAGCACTTGGTACTATCGCCCTAACCCCTGCAGTCCGATCAAAATGGAGGTTAGACCACCACCCCTTCAAATCCTTATAGCGAAACACCCACGCCTCGTCATATGCACTGTCGGTGATTGGCAAACGCACCTGTTCTGCCGCCCCCTCAGCACTATCGTAAAACCAATCAAACCCTTCTCCACCGGCAATATTCGATTTCAGATACCCCAGCCGGTAGATAGACCCCTGCCCCGAATCCGCATGGTTTTTGCCATCACGCCAGTCGGACGCCGGCATATAATTGTCGATGCCAATAAAGTTGATATTCGGGTCGGCCCACAGCGGATCAAGATGGAAATATACGTTGCCTTCCGTCTGATAGCCGAAATATTCCGTCCAATCGGATGCATAGCTGATCTTTGCCGTTGGCCCCAGAATGCCGCGCACATCCGCAGCCAACTGCCGCAACGCTTGCACAGCCGGAAAAATATCCGTCGCCCCACGAATTTGTGTCAAACCTCGCATTTCCGACCCGATGCAAAACGCATCCACTCCGCCTGCAAGCGCACAAAGCTTTGCGTAATGCAGAATAAACCGACGATACTTCCACTCAGCCGGACCGGAATATTGCACAGCCCCCGATACAATCGAAAAATGAGCAGGCATCGCTGTGCCGAAAAACGCCGCCACCTCTGCTGCCGCCGCTGCCGTCCTGTCAGTTGAACCCATCTGCCCTGCCGCTTTTGCCAACGTAATTCGTCCCCGCCAAGGCAATGCCGGTTGATCAAATGCGTCCGACGCCGGATCAGGCAACCCATTAAACGCCACCTGATCCATCAAGATAAACGGGTAAAACATCACCTCTTGACCGGCAGTGCGGATCGCTTGGATGGCCTCAATCACCGACTTATCTGCAGGAGACCCACCATAGACAGATTTACCTGCTATCCGAGGCACCTGAACAGCCTGCGCTCGCGCCACGCCAGACACGTTCCACGGCATCCCCACGCCATCAAAAACGGTTTGCTCAACTTTGGGCTGCACTTTGCAGATACCACATCGCAAATCATCGCCAAACCAAGAAACCACAAGAGACACTGACCCGCAGTTCGGCAGTTCCTGCCCAAGCTGCTCCAGCGATGTAGCAAAATCTGTCTTGCCACTTGCAGAATTGACGTTGGCCGACCGGTTTATCCCCAGCCCTTGGTTATAATGCACCGCCGTTGTGGCCAGTGCATATTCCCCCGTTCCCGGAACCAAAGCTACCCCCCGCACCGCGCGCGGCAGGTCCACCACATCATCGGCAAACACGCCTTGCGCCGGCCGCACCACCTCAAATGTAAATTGTGGCACCCGGTTGCCGTAGCTGGATAGTTCCAGATCCTCAATCACAACGTAAGCGATGCCACGGTACGCAGGTGCCAGCCCCGCGCCTTCTACAGCCGCGATTTTCGGATCCGGCAGCTGCCCATCAGACCCGGTGTAAACCCGCAAATTGATCGAATCCGGCGCAATCTCCAACCCATCTGCCCAAATCCGCCCAACCCGCGTGATTTCGCCTTCGCACAAAGCCACAGCGATGCTCACAGAATAGGAATAGCTGGTTGTCTTTGGCTTCGGCGCGCCCTTCCCCCCCGACTGGCGCGCATTTTCCTGAAATTCGGTGGCCCAGATTACTTGCCCGCCTACCCGCATCCGGCCCCAAAGCTGGGCAACAGATGACCCCTCACTTGCCCCCATCAGACGAAACCGGTCAACACGCCCAACCTCGATCGCCTCAGACCCCGCCCCCATTAACCGCTGGTCGATCACGCGGCCCAACGTGGCCCCGATCGCGCGCCCAATTACAGCACCTGAAAGGC
>JACMNW010000110.1 GCA_014378345.1 Pseudorhodobacter sp.
GATCGCCGATCCCGCAAGTGCAGTTTTGCCCCACTGGTGGCATCACCCTGAAAAACGCGCGCGATTATCTTGGCCTGTCAAATATCCTTTGCGTGGGCGGCAGTTGGGTCGCGCCAAAAGCCGCCATGCAGCGCGGCGATTGGGCCGCAATAACCGCACTTGCCGCTGAGGCTTGCGCCCTGCGCTGATCAGTCTTGCGACATCCTGCCCGCCCGCCCGCCCCGGCGGCGTGGGTGATGTGGGGCAGCCAAGCCTTCGTGCAACACCGATGACATCGGATGATCTGGCTCTGCCTCCGCGTAATGCGCAATCAATACGCTGGCTGCGAGCGGAATATCCGCAGCCACTGGCAGGCTAAGTGCCCAATCCAGAAAAATCGATCGGCATTCACCCGCGGTGATGCCGTCGATTGCATAGCTTTCACGAATAAGCCCCTTTGGGTCGGCATCGGTCCAGTTCATGGGCCATTGTCCTTTTTCTTCATTCAGTCGGGGGCGAGCCCCAGCAGTTTTGTTACAACAGTTGCGGCTTGGTCTGCCAGTTCGTCAAGCCGCGATGCAAGAGCCACCTCATCCAACATTCCTGTTTCCCGCAACACAAAGTGCCGCCCTCCGATACCCAAAGTCCCAAAGTCCAGCACAGGTTCCGACAACAACCGGGCTGCCGCCTGTAGCGACCAGCACAAATTGTAGGCATTCATCAATGCCGTCTGATCCGAAACCGACAGAACGCCGCCCTTAACGCCAGCCTCAATCTGCGCCTCAACACCGCGCGCGGGCACACCGGTTAACAAAGCACATGTTTGTGCCAGCAATTCAATTTCCATCAGATGGCCCGGCCCAAATTTCGCCTCCAGCCGCCCTGCCCCCGGTTTTGCCAATGCCAGCTTTGCCCGCATCGTCGCCACATCGCCCTTGACCTTGCTGTCTAACCCCTTCTGCACCAGCAGCGCCTCGCGCAACATCTCTACTTGCCTGGCCAATGCGGCATCCCCTGCCACCACACGAGCGCGGGTCAAGGCCAGATGTTCCCACGTCCACGCTTCATTTTCCTGATAGTTTCGATACGACGTAAACGACGTTGCAACCGGCCCTTGTCGCCCAGATGGCCGCAGCCGCATATCCACCTCGTAAAGACGGCCCTCGGCAGTGGGTGCCGTCAGCGCCGTGACAAGTGCCTGCGTCAGCCGTGCCGCATAGGGGCGCGGTGCCAAGGGGCGAGGGCCAAGACTGGCGTCATCGCTGCCCGGATCGTAAATGACAATCAAATCAAGGTCCGACCCTGCATTCAGCCGGCCCGCGCCAAGGCTGCCCATCCCCAAAACCACCGCCCCACGGCCCGGAATGGGGCCGTGCTTTCGGGCAAATTCTGTGCAGACTACCGGCCAGATGGCCTGCACCACTGCATCTGCCAAGTCCGCATACTGATGGCCTGCATCAAGCGCAGTCACCAGCCCGCGCAGGTGATGCACGCCAACCCTAAAATGCCATTCCTTCATAAACCGCCGCGCGCCGTCCAGCTTGCGTTCATAGTCCGGCGCGTCTGCCATTTGTGCGGATAGCCGGTCTGACAGAACAGAAGCCCCCGGCCATGCATCAAAGAAACTGCCGCCAATCACTGCATCCAAAACCCCGGCATTGCGCGATAAATACTGCGATAGCGCCGGAGCGGTGGCCGCAATATCAATGATCAAATCCACCAGTGGTGGGTTTGCCTCAAACAGCGAGAATATTTGCACGCCTGTTGGCAGACCTGCCAAAAATCCGTCCAGCGCTACCAAAGCCTCTTCAGGGTTCGTGGCCTGCATCAACCGCTTCAGCAACATCGGTCGCAGGCGTTCAAAGATTGCAATTGCCCGGTCAGACCGCAGGGCGGGATAGCTTGACCACCCTGCCACGATTGCGCGCGCCGGTTCTGATAATTGCGGACCAACCTCTGGCGATCCGGGCGCAAAAAAACCTTCCGTCAGCTGAGCGACACAGTTCAACCGATCCATAAGGGTCTTGCGGAACGCGCCAACATCCGCCTGCCCCATGAAATGCGCGATCCTTGCAATGCCATTTTCTGAGGTGGGCATATCATGGGTCTGCGCGTCATTCACCATTTGCAACCGATGCTCCAATTCTCGGTGCGCCCGGTAATGGGTCGTTAGTACTTCTGCCACGGTCGGTTCTATCCAGCCCTTCGCAGCCAGTGCCGCAAGCCCACCAACAGTTGTGCGGCCCCTCAAATCGGGGTCGCGTCCGCCTGCAATCAACTGCCGGGTTTGGGTGAAAAATTCAATTTCGCGAATGCCGCCGACACCCAGTTTCATATTGTGGCCTTCAACCACAACAGGCCCGTGCAATCGGCGGTGATCGCGAATGCGCAGCCGCATGTCATGTGCATCTTGAATGGCAGCGAAATCCAGATACCTGCGCCAGACAAACGGCGTGAGAGATTTCAGAAATCGCGCGCCCGCCGCCAAATCCCCCGCGCAGGGCCGCGCTTTGATATAGGCTGCACGTTCCCAAGTGCGCCCGACGCTTTCGTAATAGCTTTCCGCCGCCGCCATCGACAAGCAAACTGGCGTCACCGCTGCATCGGGCCGCAACCGCAAATCCACCCGAAACACATATCCATCACCCGTAGGGTCCGACAAAATTGCTGTCATCCGGCGGGTCACACGGATGAACGCCGCACGGGCGTCTTGTTCGTGGCCGGGATAGCGCGTCTCGTCAAACAGGCAGATCAGATCAATATCAGACGAATAGTTTAACTCCCCCGCGCCCATCTTGCCCATGGCAAGCACCACCATACCAGCCCCGGTCTTGGCATCTTCCGGCACCGTTCCCGGCAACTTTCCTCGTCGGATTTCATCGGCAACAAGGCTTTTCAAACTTAAATCAACGGCCAGATCAGCAAAATCTGTCAACGCGGCAGTCACCGTTTCCAGCGGCCATATCCCCGCCAAATCAGCAAGTGCCACCACCAGTGCTATTCGCCGCTTTGCCTGACGCAGTGCGGACCCAAGCAGATCGCTTGTCAAACCCGCCAACCCCTTTACCGCGTCAGCAATGCCCGCCTCGGGCCCGTCTGTCAGCGCATCGCGCAGCCAGGCCGCCTCCTTCAGCATAAGCCCTCGCAGATAGGGACTACATCCGGCGGCTCCCACAAGAAGCAGACGCAGATGGGCATCAATGTCCGCGAATACCGCAGCAATGTCAGCCCCTGCGGCGACATCATCA
>JACMNW010000111.1 GCA_014378345.1 Pseudorhodobacter sp.
CCAAGTCATCAAAAACGCCCAAGCCCTTGCTGACCAGTTGATGAAGGGCGGCCTTGATATCGTCACTGGCGGCACCGATACCCACCTGATGCTGGTCGATCTGCGCCCCAAGGGCGTGAAGGGCAACGCCACCGAAAAGGCACTGGGCCGCGCCCATATCACCTGCAACAAAAACGGCATCCCGTTTGATACCGAAAAGCCCACAGTCACATCGGGCGTGCGCCTTGGCACCCCCGCAGGTACCACCCGTGGCTTTACTGAGCCTGAATTCCGCCAGATCGGTGATTGGATTGTCGAAGTGGTCGACGGCCTTGCCGCCAATGGCGAGGACGGCAACGCCCATGTCGAGGCCGCCGTTCGCGCCAAAGTGGCTGCGATGTGCGCGCAATTCCCAATCTATCCGGGGCTGTGATTTCGAATTTGGGGCCGTAAAACCACGGCCCCAAAATTACAAATACCCGCGCCAATACAGTACGCCAACCGCCAACAGCACCACCACGAACAGGCTGATCACAATCGAACTTGCCGTGCGCAAGATCGAACTCGTCCAAAGATAGTCCGCGTCAATCTTACTTAGATGTTTGGAACAAACGTCATACGCGGCTACTACAGCTGTCTCATCAATCTGCAACAGCAACTTCGGGTTCTGCGACTTTTCTGCGGCATCTGCCAATTCCTCGGCTGCGGCCCGCACACGGCGCGGCAAAATCCGCCCGCCTTTGCGCAATTTTTCGCGCAAATCTTTGCCCTTAAGCCGTAGCTTCTGTTCCATCAGGGCAGTTATGCGCTCTGCCATCTGCTGTATCGTGACTGCGCTCATCAAGCCCTCATATTTTGTGATCCGCACCTTACCCGCAGCGGCCCCTGCGTGACAACACCTCTGGCTCGGTCCAGCCAGATGATCTAC
Organism: Pseudorhodobacter sp.; assembly: GCA_014378345.1. GTDB lineage: Bacteria > Pseudomonadota > Alphaproteobacteria > Rhodobacterales > Rhodobacteraceae > JACMNW01. The sequence goes on from JACMNW010000111.1 coordinate 908, forward strand.
ACTCTATCAATGCTTAGTTTCACAATTTTCAAAGCCACAACCCCGCAAGACCGGCCACCGTTGCTGATTGCGCATGGCCTGTTCGGGTCTGGGCGCAATTGGGGCGTCATCGCGCGCAAGCTGGCCGATAGCCGCGATGTCATCACCGTCGATATGCGCAATCACGGGGATAGCCCGCGCACCGCCACCCAAAGCTATCCGGAAATGGCCGATGATCTGGCGCAGGTGATCATGGCCCATGGCGGCACCACCGATGTTCTGGGCCATTCCATGGGGGGCAAAGCCGCGATGGTGCTGGCACTGACGCATGGCGCGCTGGTGCGCAGATTGGTCGTCGCAGACATCGCCCCGGTCGCCTATGCGCATGATCAAAGCCAAAACATCGCGGCCATGGCAGGGCTTGATCTGACGGACCTTGCAAATCGCGCGGACGCCGATCAAAGGCTGTCCAAAACCATCGAAGACCCGGCCCTGCGTGCCTTCTTTTTGCAATCACTGGACCTGCGGACAACTCCTCCGCGCTGGCGCCTGAACCTGCCCGTGCTGCGCGATTTTGCCATGAACATCGTCGGCTGGCCCGGCACCCAAGGGCAATTCACCGGTCGCGCGCTGTTTTTATCTGGGGCGCAAAGCAGCTACGTGCTGCCCGAACATCGTTCTTTGATCCTTGCCCAATTCCCCACCGCGTATTTCGCCCGCATCCCCGGCGCAGGTCACTGGCTGCACGCCGAAAAACCGCGTGAATTTGAAGAAACGGTTCGGATTTTTCTGAACGCGTAAAGCAACGCTTGCCAGATTGGCAAACAGCGGGGCGAGGTCAGTCAAGTTTCGGTTCTGGTAAAAGCCGGGTCACAACATAAAGGCAGATCGCAAATGCAATCACGCCACCAAACACATCCACCAGATGATGCCCACCGTGAACCACGGTCGCCATGGGCATGGCAAAATCAACGGCCAACAAAGGGTAAAATGCCCATGTTTGGCGGGTAAACCACAAAACCATGCAGGTCATAACCATATGAAAAGATGGAAATGCAATAACTCCAGCGATTTCTGAAAGCGTGATCACATCCACACCCTGGGCCGCAAAACGGCGCATGTCAGCGCCGTAATCCGTGTTCGCAATCAGCTGAATGTTGTCCTGTGCAGCGGTCGATACCATTCCATAAGCTGCCGGGCCAACACTGGGAAACAGCCACCAAAAGCCAACGGTAGCGATCATGCAGACAATTCCTACCGATAGAAAACGGTGCAATGCCACCGGTCGATTAAGGAACGCCAGCAGAATGATAACCCCCACCACTTGCGGCAGAATGCTAAGATAAACATATCGTAGCCCCGTGCCGGTTAACTTAAAGCTTGCGACGATATCCACAAAACTGACCCAGGAAAATCCAAGCCGCGCATCAAGCGCAATCAATTGGGTGTCAATCAGCGGATGAACCAGCGGGAAAAGCGTGAAGATAAAAATAGCAATGCTGCCGGTAAAGCTCATGAACACAGCAAACCCAATCGTCCCCAGTGCCATGCGTGGCATATGGCGGGTGGCGCGGATGTAAACACCTATCCCTATTAACGCGAGACTCGCCCCAAACGCCGGGAAAAACGACATCCAGTCGACCACCTGATGCGCCAGAGTTGCAGAAACAAACGCAGCAAGTGAAATCAACGCAACCAGACCCAAAAGTAGCCATTCTGTAGAGAACAGCAACGGCCCGGCGGCACCGTTTTTGCGGCGATGTGACCGCGACAATAGAACAGTTTCGGATACCGACATTTTGGCTGATCTCATGTTGCAATCCCGATTTGATCGTCTCTGATCTTGGCCATTTCGTGACGCAGCCGGGCTACAAGTAAGATTTTCCCCTAACTCTCGTGGATAGTTTTGCTGATACCCCATCTGTCCCGTTCACACACAAACCGCCTGCGTGCAGTACAGCGCGAGTCTGCCAGATTACGCCAACCAAACGGTCTAATGCCTAGCTGCGGGCGCATGATCCTGCTTTGGGATGAGAAAATTGGCCAATTTTACACAGAAGAAGAACACCAAAAATCCACCAAATATGTCCATGATATGGTGCCCGCCTTGCAGCACCGTTGCAACAGGCATGAGAAAATTCAGAACCAGCAGTGGGTAAAACATATAAGTCTTAAGTGTGAACCACAGGACCATGCAGGTTAAAACGATGTGCATTGATGGAAACGCCACCACGCCAGCCATTGTTGATCTGGATATCAGTAAATTACCCTCGGTCGCGTAGCGCCACATCTTTTCACCATATTCGGCGTTTGCGACCAAGGAAACCTTGTGCTGCGCTGCCTCGGACACCATTGCATATGCCGCAGGCCCAACGCTGGGAATAAGCCACCAAACACCTGTTGTCGCTGCCATGCTTAAAAAGAATACCATCAAAAATCGATGTAAGTCACCTTCAAGCCTGAAAAATGAAAGCAAGACGATAACGAACGCCAACTGGGGCAGTAAACTCATATAGACAAACCGTAATGCAAACGCGAAATGTGGAAAATTAGACAGGTAGTTAATGGCGTTCATCCAAGAAAACCCAAGCGCTGCATCTGCTGCCATCAACGTCTGATCAATCATC
>JACMNW010000012.1 GCA_014378345.1 Pseudorhodobacter sp.
GGCGGCCCTTGCGGCGGCGCTGTTCAATGGATCAGCGCGCGGTTGGACCGGGCGCGGCACGGGGGTTGATGATGCGGGGTTGGCGTTGGAAACCCAGGTTGTGGTGGATGGTCTGACCCTGCACGCGGGCGTAACCGATAACCCCCTACAGGCCCTGCGCTGCCTTGGTGGGCGCGAACTGGCCGCCATGTCCGGGGCAATCGCCCGCGCCCGTGAACTGCGTATCCCGGTGATCCTTGATGGCTTTATCTGCACGGCGGCGGCGGCGGTGTTGGAACGCTGCGCGCCCGGTGCGCTGGATCACACCGTCGCGGGCCATGTCAGTGCGGAAGGCGCACACAGGGCCTTGCTGGGGCATTTGGGCAAAGCGCCACTGCTGGATTTGGGCTTGCGCCTTGGCGAAGGGTCGGGGGCTGCTTTGGCGATCGGCGTGCTGAAAGGCGCGCTTGCCTGCCATTCCGGCATGTCGACCTTTGCCGAGGCCGGGGTTGTGGGTGGCTGATCGTGGTGTGTGTGGCAGCGGTTGATTGAGTATTTAGGCGAAAAAGAAGCCGCAAGGTTTGGTCTTTATTCGGCCGCCTCGCTGTTTGGACGGGCCGCATCCAGCACACTTATCAAAGATGTCTCTAAATCGCGGTCAAGCTGGCGGGCACGGGCGATGTAGGCTTCGTTCTTCAAGACAGATTGTCCCGGCACCCACAACTCAGCCAGATCCCGCATCGCAGCGCGGTCCACCTGAAAATAGGCCTGTGACAGCTTTGAAGCCTCGTAATCAGAAAAACCCATATTTTCAAGTACATAGCGCCCTGCGCGGATCGAGCTGTCAAAGGTTTCGCGCACAATGTCATTGGCCCCGGCCTGGTACAGCTCATACACATGCACCCGGTCAACGGCCCGGGCAACAATGTGCAAATCGGGGCGCGATTTGCGCGCGAAGGCCACGATCATATTGGATTTTTCGCGGCTATCCACGGCAACCACCAGCACAGAAGCCGTGGCCAAACCCGCCGCTTCCAGCAATTCAGGGCGCGCGGGGTCACCGAAAAAGCCCTTCACGCCAAACCGACGCATGGTATCTATCGTCGCCATATCTGCATCCAGCACTACTGTGGACAAGCCAGAATGGCGCACCAGACGGTTGACCACCTGACCAAAGCGCCCAATCCCTGCAATGATGACTTTGCCAGTTTCAGTGATGTCATCCGCCGCCTGTTCAGGTGTGCGGTTTGCCAACCGGCGCGCCAGCCGTTCATAGGTGATGAACAACGCAGGTGTCAGCAGCATCGACAAGCTGATCACCAGCAGGGCTACCTGGGCGACCGGGGCGGTCAAAATGGTTTGTTGCAGCGCAAAGCTGACAATCAAAAAGCCAAATTCCCCCGCCTGCGCCATGCCAAGCGTGAACAGCCAGCGATCCTTGCCCTTGATGCGAAACAGAAGGGCAATGCCCAGCAGAACTGCCGATTTGATGGCGATCAGACCCAATGTCAGCCCCAGTATCACCAACGGCTGCGCCCGCAGCGCCTCGATGTTGATACCAATGCCGACCGTCATGAAAAACAGACCCATCAACAGGCCCTTGAAGGGTTGAATGTCCGCCTCCAGCTGATGACGAAATTCAGAATTGGCAAGCACCACCCCGGCCAAGAACGTGCCCAAAGCAGGCGACAGGCCGACCACCGTCATCAAAAATGCAATGCCAAGCACCATCAGCAAAGATATGAACGTCGACATTTCTGGCAGCCGGGAGGCATGCACAAACCGAAACACCGGGCGTGTCAGGAAATGCCCGGCCAGCACGATGCCCATCACCACCGCAAGGGTCAGCAGCGTCACCGACCAGCCGGGCAGCGATTGCACCAAAGATATCAACGGGGCGGCAATACTGGCGGTCTTTTCAACAGCAACGCCGTCGGTGATGCCAAAGGTTTCCGCCGTTGGGGAAAGGCTGCGGCCGCTGGCCAGCAGCGGGATCAGCGCCAACATCGGCACCACGGCGATGTCTTGCGTCAGCAACACCGAAAAGCTGGCCCGCCCGCCGGCCGTGCGCATCAGGTTCTTTTCGTTCAGTGTTTGCAGCACGATGGCGGTAGACGATAGCGACAAAAGCATACCCAAAGTCAGCGCCATTTCCCATGTCACGCCCAGCCAAACCAAAGCCGCAGCCACTGCAATGGATGTCACCACCACTTGCGCGCCACCCATACCGATAAGCCTGTGCCGCATGTCCCACAGCGCCCTTGGTTCCAGTTCCAACCCGATCAGGAACAGCATCATCACCACACCGAATTCCGCGAAATGCTGCAGATCTTTCGTCTCGCCGCCAACAAGGTTCAACAGCGGCCCCAGCACGATGCCCGCCGCCAGATAGCCCAGCACGGACCCGAGCCCAAAGCGCACAGACAACCGCACTACCAGAACGGCGGCCCCCAGATACAGGCTGGCAAGAAGTAAAAAGCCTTCCATCGGCGTCCTTTCGGCTTTTGAAAAAGGGTCTGGTCTTAAATTGGCAAGGCAGTATCAGGTTTGAATTGGTCCATCACAATTTGGCTTTGCACGCGGGCCACGGCCGGGTGTGGCAACAGAACGTGATGCACCAGCAGGTTCAAAGCGGGTAAATCGGCGCACCAGACCCGCAGCAAATAATCGGCTTCACCTGTCAACGTCCAGGCGCAAATCACTTCCGGCCGGGCGGCGATCAGGCTGGCAAAGCCGTGCGCGGCCTCAGTGGAATGCAGCGCCATTTGGACTTGGACAAAGGCTTGCACGGTCAGCCCCAATTTGGCGGGGTCCAATCGCGCCGTGTAGCAGGTGATATACCCTTCCGCCTCTAGCCGTTGGCGGCGACGGGCGGCTTGGCTGGCAGACAGGTTTAACGTGTCGCCCAATTCCTGCGCGGTTAGCAGGGCGTTTTTCTGAATAGCCGCCAAAAGACGGGAATCGATTTCATCTATCATGCGTGTTTCCCGCGCGTTTTTCCAACTATCCATCAAAATCTCGCGCGATTATAGCCAATTTACTCAATAAATGCGCAACTTTTATAACCGAATTGCAATAAACTGGCATCAGACCAACCGAAAGGCAAAGCCATGGGCCCGTTTCCGCACTCTGCACCGCAAGCGGTGATTTCTGACGCCAATCCGGCGGGCACCGATGGTTTTGAATTTGTGGAATTTGCGCATCCTGATCCCGAAGCGCTGCGCCAAGTGTTCGCTCGCATGGGCTACGCGTTGACAGCGCGCCACAAATCCAAAGACATTGAACTTTGGCAGCAAGGCGACATCACCTATGTGCTGAACAACGAACCAGGCAGTCATGCCCGGCGCTTTGTCGATGCGCACGGCCCCTGCGCGCCCTCAATGTGCTGGCGAGTTGTCAATGCGGCCTATGCCTTTGACCATGCGGTGAAAATGGGGGCCACACCCTATCTTGGGGCCGATAAGGCCATGGACTTGCCCGCGATTATGGGCATCGGCGGGTCATTGATTTATTTCACCGACGCTTACGGTGCTGCCAACCCCTATGATGCAGAATTTAACTGGCTGGGCACTTCAAAGCCAAAGGGCGTGGGTTTTTACTACCTCGATCACCTGACGCACAATGTGCACAAGGGCAATATGGATGTCTGGTTTGATTTTTACTGCGGCATCTTTGGTTTCAAACAAATCCGGTTCTTTGATATCGAGGGCAAACATTCTGGCTTGCTTAGCCGCGCGTTGACCTCGGCTTGCGGGCGCATCCGTATTCCGGTGAACGAAGATCGCGGGGATACTGGCCAGATTGTCGAATACCTGAAACGCTATAAGGGTGAGGGGATTCAACACATCGCCGTGGGCGCGGAAGATCTGTATGCGGCGGTCGATGCGATTGCGGCGCGTGGCGTGCGGTTTATGCCAAAGCCACCGATGACCTATTACGATCTGTCGAAAACCCGCGTGGTGGGCCATTCGGAACCATTGGACGCAATGGAAAAGCACGGCATCCTGATCGACGGTGAAGGTGTGGTCGATGGCGGCGAGACGCGGGTTTTGCTGCAGATATTTTCAAAGACCGTGATCGGGCCAATCTTTTTCGAATTCATTCAGCGCAAAGGTGACGATGGTTTTGGCGAGGGCAACTTCCGCGCTTTGTTTGAATCGATTGAACAAGATCAGATTGATCGCGGTGTGTTGGTGGCCAAATAAGCCTATCAGGTCTTTGGCAGTTTAAGTGAAATCATACGGCCTGATTTTTGGTAACGCACTTCGCTTGTACCAATAGCCGCAACTTTGCCGCCATCAATGGAATCGCCGACTTTCACCTTTTTGTAGCGGCCATTGGCCTGCCGGATTAGGGCATAGGGGCTTGATTTCGAACCATAAACACCGATCAGATTGATCTTGGACAGGTTAATTGCATTCACATATGTCGCTTGCTTAGCAACCGACGCACGGGTCGGAATCGAAGGTGCTGCAGAGGCTGTTTCTGGTTCTGAATCTGTCCCGGGCTGCACGTCGTCCACTTGCGGCTCTGGTGCGCGGACGGCGGCGGCAACTGCGGCCTCAACGGCGCGTGACATGTCTTTGGGGCGTGCGGCGGGCCTGCGCGAGACGGCAACCGCCAAACGGCTTGCGCCTGGATCAGGCTGGAAAGACACTTGGACCGCGGCGTTGATAGCGGCGGCTTGGTCTGCCTGGGCTGCAAGGGATGCAGAGGCTGTAGACAGACGCGCGGCCTCGCCTGCGGCAAGGATAGCTTTGGGGCGTGCCAGCGGGCGCAGGATTGATACACGGGTGGCGCTTGGATCATTCAATGCAGCGCCATCGCCTGATTGGGCAGCTGCAGCCGGTGCAATGCCAGCAGGCCGCGCCTTGGGGCGGGCATCTGCAAGGGCAGGGTCAGACGGAAACGGTATTTCGGCAGCGGCAACATCCGGTGCAGTTGATGATATTGCGCCCGCTGTGGCAGGTGCTGCGACAGCGGCGGTCGTGGGCGCTGCTGCGGCAACCAAGGCCTCTGGCCGGACAGGCGGCAGCACGGGTGGCTTACCCGCAACAAGACGAACGCCCTCGGGAGTGATTATTCCCTCGGGCGTTGGACGGATCCGACCGTCCGCATCAAACTGATACACGGTGCCAAAAGGTGGCGGTTCCAGTTGCGGCAAGGGTAGGGCATCGGTACTTGCGGCGGGAACCGGCAGGCTTAAAGGATCATGCGCCAAGGGTGGCGCGTCGATCGCGGCCAAGAAAATCTCATCCTGAGCTTCGCTCA
>JACMNW010000003.1 GCA_014378345.1 Pseudorhodobacter sp.
ATGCCCTTCGTCAACCTTGACGCTGAAGATGGGGATCGAGAATTTGCTTAGGCATTACATTCCCGAAGTGCTGGAAGTGCGGCCTGTCGCGGCCTGAGATAAAGAATTGGTGAAGGCACAGATCATCTTGGCGTTTGACACATCGGGCGCGCATTGCGCGGCCGCTTTGCTGTGTGGCGACCGGATTATCTTGCGCGATGAGGCGATGGCAAAGGGGCAGGCGGAACGGTTGGTGCCGTTGTTGGAGGAGATGTTGGCTGAGGCTGGCATCGCTTGGGGCGATTTATGCGCCATTGGCGTAGGAACGGGGCCGGGGAATTTTACTGGTGTTCGGATTTCGGTTGCCTTGGCGCGGGGGCTGGCGCTGTCGCTTGGGGTCCCGGCAATTGGGGTGACGGCGCTTGAAGCGATGGCATTTGGGGCAACGCTTCCTGTGACTGTTGTGATCGACGCGCGGCGGGATGAGGTTTATGTGCAGGGGTTTTGGGGGGGCGGCCCGGGTCCGGCGCAGCTGATAGCCGGGGCGGCGGGAACTGGTGCGGCCATGGGTGGCATCATTGGGCTGGGCGGCGGTGCCCCGAAGTTTGCGTTGGCCGAGGCGGTTGCGCGGATAGCGGCGTTGCGGATGCACAGCCCCTATCCACGCCCTGCGCCGTTTTATGTGCGCGGGGCAGATGCTGCCCCACCGTCAGACCCTCCGCCGGTGATTTTACCGTGACGCCCGCTGATATGGCGGCGCTTCATGCCACGTGCTTCACCACTCCGCGGCCCTGGGTTGCGGCGGAATTTGCTGCGATAGTGTTGGACCCGTTTTGTTTCACGCTGATCGAATCGGATGGGTTTTTGATTGGTCGGGCGGTGGCCGGTGAGGCCGAGATTTTAACGCTTGCGGTGGGCCCCTCTGCGCGCAGGCGCGGCCTGGGGGCGCGGCTTGTGCGGGAGTTTTTGACTGAGGCGCAAAACCGAGGGGCGGCGCAGGTGTTTCTGGAGGTTGCAGCAACCAACCAAGCCGCGATTTCCCTGTATTTACAAGCTGGATTTGCCCAAGTGGGGCTAAGGCGCGGCTATTATACGCAGGCCGATGGGGCGACTGATGACGCGGTGGTCATGTCGCGCGCGGCGTAACCTTTGCTCGAAATCCCGGCGGATTTGACCAAAAGATAAAACTGCCCAGCCCTGCCCATAAATATCTATTGACCGCCCCCCCCGGAACCTGCCCTAAATCGCACACGATCCTGCCGCCCGGGCGCAACTGCCTGCCGCGGCTTGGGCCCGTTAAAAATAACAACCGGGAGACCCTTATGACCCTTATGAAATCTTTTCTCAGCGCGGCTGCAACGCTGGCGCTGACCGCTGGTGTGGCTGCGGCTGAACCTGCGATTATTTTCGATCTTGGTGGCAAGTTCGACAAATCCTTTAACGAAGCTGCGTTCAATGGTGCGACCAAATGGGCCACTGAAACCGGCGGCACGTTCAAGGAACTTGAAATGCAAGACGAGGCACAGCGCGAACAGGCGCTGCGTCGTTTGGCAGAATCTGGCGCAAACCCCGTTGTGATGACCGGCTTTGCCTTTGGCGATGTGCTGGCGCAAGTTGCCCCAGACTTTCCAAACACCAAGTTTGCCATCATCGACATGGTTGTCGATGCACCAAACGTGAAATCGGTGGTGTTCACCGAAGATCAGGGCAGCTATCTGGTTGGCATGATGGCCGCGATGGCATCGAAAACCGGCACCGTCGGCTTTATCGGCGGCATGGACATTCCGTTGATCCGTCGCTTTGGCTGTGGCTATGCGCAGGGCGTTCTTGCGGCAAATCCGGCGGCGAAAGTTGTTCTGAACATGACAGGCACAACGCCTGCAGCTTGGAACGACCCGGTAAAAGGCGCAGAACTTGCCAAGGCGCAAAAAGCACAGGGCGCTGATGTGATTTACGCGGCAGCTGGCGGAACCGGTGTGGGCGTTTTGCAAACCGCTGCTGATGAAGGTATTCTGTCGATCGGCGTGGATAGCAACCAAAACCCAATGCATCCGGGCCAAGTGCTGACATCCATGATCAAGCGGGTGGACGTGGCCGTTTACAACGCGTTCAAAGAAGGCGTTGATCTGGTGCCCGGCATCAACGTGCTGGATCTGAAAGGTGACGGCGTTGGCTATGCGATGGACGAAAACAACGCAAAGCTGGTAACCCCGGAAATGCTGGCGGCGGTGGAAGCCGCTTCTGCCAAGATCAAATCGGGTGAGCTGGTTGTACATGACTACATGTCAGACAACACCTGCCCGGCCGCGACGTTCTAAACATATGTCGGGTAACACCGAACCGGGGCGGCAGTTTGCTGCCGCCCCAGCCTCGCCGCCGCTGGCCATAGAACTACGCGGCATATCCAAGGCCTTTGGGTCGGTTCAGGCGAATAAGGACATTTCCATTCAGGTGGCGCGTGGCACAATCCACGGCATTATCGGCGAAAATGGGGCGGGCAAATCGACGTTGATGTCGATTTTGTATGGCTTTTACAAAGCAGATTCCGGCGAGATTTTGATCGGCGGCAAAGCCGTGACCATTCCCGATAGCCAAGCGGCGATTGCGGCGGGCATTGGCATGGTGTTTCAGCATTTCAAATTGGTGCAGAATTTTACCGTGCTGGAAAACGTTATTCTGGGCGCGGAAGAAGGCCGGCTGCTTACGCCGTCTTTGGACAAAGCGCGGCGCGTCCTAGGCGAGTTAAGCCGGGAATATGAGCTTGATGTTGATCCCGATGCCTTGATCGAGGATCTGTCTGTTGGCCACCAGCAACGGGTTGAAATTCTAAAGGCGCTGTACCGGCAGGCCGATATCCTGATCCTCGATGAGCCCACGGGCGTGTTGACGCCTGCCGAAGCCGACCATCTGTTTCGCATTCTGCGGGGCCTCAAGGCGCAGGGCAAAACCATCATGCTGATCACGCACAAACTGCGCGAGATCATGGAGATTACAGACCGGGTGTCAGTTATGCGGCGCGGCGAAATGGTGGCGACCGTGGAAACCGATGCCACCAGCCCCGAGGATCTGGCCGAGTTGATGGTGGGCCGCAAGGTTTTGCTGCATGTCGAGAAGAAACCAAGCAACCCCGGTGCCGTGGTGCTGGAGGTGGAAAACCTGCGCGTGCGCGATGACGACAAGATAGAGCGCCTGAAAGGCGTCAGCCTGACAATCCGCGCAGGCGAGATTTTGGGCATCGCTGGGGTTGCGGGCAACGGACAATCGGAGTTGTTGGAGGCGTTGGGCGGCATCGCGCGGGCCACGGGTGTGGTGCGGATGAACGGCGTTGAACTTGACTTGACGGGTCGGCATTCCGACGGGCAATCACGCCGGGCGCAGGGGATCGCGCATGTGCCGGAGGATCGGCAAAGCCGTGGCTTGATTATGGATTTTACCGCATGGGAAAATGTGGCGTTCGGCTATCACAACGCGCCTGAATACCAGAAAAATGCGCTGTTCATGGATAATGACGCGATCAAGGCCGATACCGTGCGGAAGATGGAGCGGTTTGATGTAAGACCGCCGATCCCGACGTTGGCCGCCAAAAGCTTTTCCGGCGGCAATCAGCAGAAGATCGTTGTGGCGCGCGAAATGGAGCGGAACCCGGATTTGCTGTTGGTGGGCCAGCCGACGCGGGGCGTGGATATCGGCGCGATTGAGTTCATCCACAAACAGATTGTCGCCCTGCGCGATGCGGGGAAGGCGATCTTGCTGGTGTCGGTGGAATTGGACGAGATCATGAGCCTGTCAGACCGGATTGCCGTAATGTTTGACGGCCAGATCATGGGCATGCGTGATCCCGCCACAACGAATGAACGGGAACTGGGGTTGCTAATGGCAGGTGTGGCCGACGCTGTTAAGGGGGCCGCGTGATGGGAACTTTGCCGAAATGGGCGGATGTGGTGTTGGTGCCTTTGGTCAGTTTGGCACTGGCCGCGATTATCTCGGCCTTGGTGATTCTTTCGATTGGCGAAGACCCCCTCGCTACGTTGCAGGTGATGGTGGATGGGGCGATTGGGTCTGCCTATGGCTGGGGCTACACGCTGTATTACGCGACCAGCTTCATCTTTACCGGGCTGGCGGTGACGGTGGCGTTTCATGCAGGCCTGTTCAACATCGGCGGTGAGGGGCAGGCGCAACTGGGCGGGCTTGGCGTGGCGCTGGTGTGCCTGGCGCTGCCGTGGCCGCATTGGTCTGTGGCGTTGCTTGCGGCGAGCGTGGGTGCGGCGGCGTTTGGCGCGCTTTGGGCGGCGATACCGGCGTATTTGCAGGCAAAACGCGGCAGTCATATCGTGATTACCACCATCATGTTCAATTATATTGCTTCAGCGTTCATCGTGTACATGTTGGTCGATGTATTGCGCCCGGCGGGCCAGATGGACCCTGCAACCGCGCGGTTTTCCGAAGGCACAACACTGCCAACGCTGAACGAAATTCCGGGGCTGAACCTGATTTTCACCAAAGCGGTGCCTGCAAATGTGACGATCTTTGTGGCGATAGCCGCCTGCGTGGCGGTCTGGGCGCTGCTGTGGCGCACGCGGCTTGGCTATCAGATCCGGGCCTTTGGTAAATCGGGGTCGGCGGCGAAATATGCGGGAATCAATCCGACCAAAATAATCATGATCACCATGATCATTTCTGGTGCTTTGGCCGGGTTGATGGCGATTAACAATGTGATGGGCGAAAGCGGGCGGTTGGTGCAAAATTCGGCATCGGGTGCCGGGTTCATCGGCATCGCAGTGGCGTTGATGGGGCGTAATCACCCGGTGGGGGTGCTGCTGGCGGCAATATTGTTCGGGTTTCTGTTTCAGGGCGGGGCGGAACTGGGGCTGTGGACGCATATCCCGATTGAATTGCGCATTGTGGTGCAGGGGTTGGTGATCTTGTTCACCGGGGCGCTGGACCAGATGGTGCGCATGATGCTGGTGTTCGTGTTCAGCATTGGCAAGCAAAGGGCTGCGTGATGGATTATGACACGCTGATCCAGATATTCGGGTCTACCCTGCGGTTGGCGACACCGTTGTTGCTGGCGTGCCTCGCGGGGCTTTATTCCGAACGGGCGGGAATTTTTGACATCGGGCTTGAGGGCAAGATGTTGATGGCGGCGATGGCATCGGGGGCGGTGGCGGCGCTGACCGGATCAGCGTGGATCGGGTTGGCTGCGGGAATTGGCGCGTCGCTGGTGCTGGCGGCGTTGCACGGCATTGCGTCGATCACGTTTCGCGGCAATCAGTTGATATCGGGCGTGGCGCTGAA
>JACMNW010000112.1 GCA_014378345.1 Pseudorhodobacter sp.
GGAACGCGCCGATCTGGTATTTGAAGGCATGACCATCGCCTCCAAAGCCGTCAACGCGCGTGAGGGGATCATCTATCTGCGCGGCGAATACGCCTATCTGCGCGAACATCTTGAGGCCGTGTTGGCGGCCCGTCGTGAAAGGGGTGTGCTGGGCAAGGCTATTCTGGGCGCGCCGGGCTACGAATTCGACATCCGCATCCAGATGGGGGCGGGCGCTTACATCTGCGGTGAAGAAGGCGCCATGATCAGTTCCTGCGAGGGGCTGCCGGGCGAGCCCAAGACGCGGCCCCCCTTCCCGGTGACGCGCGGCTATCTTGGCTATCCGACGGTTGTGAACAACGTCGAAACCTTCGCCCACGCCGCCCGCATCCTCGATCTGGGGGCGCAGTGGTTCCATGACATTGGAACGGAACGCAGCCACGGCACGAAATTATTCTCCATCTCGGGCGATTGTGCGCGGCCGGGGATCTATGAACTGCCCTACGGTACACCGCTGCGCGAGTTGCTGTTGCTGGCTGGGGGCGCGGATGCGGCGGCGGTGCAGGTCGGTGGGCCAAGTGGCACGATGGTCGGGCGTGACAGCTTTGACCGCCGGTTGAGCTTTGAAGACCTGGCCACTGGCGGTGCCGTGATTGTCTTTAACGCGCACCGCAATATCCTGGAGATTGTGGACTACTACATGTCGTTCTTCGTCCACGAAAGCTGCGGCTATTGCACGCCGTGCCGGGTGGGCAATGTGTTCCTGAAAAAGGCGATCGAGAAGTTCAGAAAGGGGCAAGCCAATGATGACGATATCGAGTATCTGAAGGACCTGTCCAACACGATCATCGAAACCAGCCGCTGCGGGTTGGGGACGACCTCTCCCAATCCTGTCCTGAGCAGTCTCAAGAACTTTCCGCTGGTCTATGCCGCGCTGACCAAGCCGACGGTCGATGGTGTTAAGGCGACCTTCTCGATTCAGGCAGCACTGGACGGTGCGCGCGACATTGCCAAGCGGCGGTCCTACATCTTCGACAAGGATTACAGCAAATGACCCAAGCTGATTTCCAGTTCCGCATAGACGGAGTCGAAGTCACCGCCAAACCCGGTCAGACCATCATGGAGGCCGCCGATGCGGCTGGCATCTATATCCCACGCCTCTGCGACGTCGCCGGTCTGCGCCATCAGGGCGGGTGCCGCGTCTGCACTGTAAAGGTCGCCGGGCGTTCAGTGTCGTCCTGCACCCAACCCGCCGAACCGGGGCTTGAGGTGGAGAACAACACCGAGGCCCGCAACCGTGTCCGCCGCGATCTGGTGGAAATGCTGTTTCACGAAGGCAACCACCTGTGCCCGATCTGCGAGAAAAGCGGGAATTGTGAATTGCAGGCGATGGCTTACCGGCTTGAGATGACCGCGCCGACGCGCTTTCCTTATCTGGAACCGTGCCGGGATCTTGACGCTTCGCATCCCGATATCGCCCTGGACACCAACCGCTGCATTTCCTGCGGGCGCTGCATCCGGGCCAGTCAGGATATTGATGGCAAAGGCGTCTTTGGCTATGTCGGGCGCGGCTTTCATCGCCGGGTGGCGGTAAACGGCAATAATCTGGCCGACACCGATGCGGCACTGGCCGACAAGGCCATGTCGGTCTGCCCTGTCGGCTGCATCATCCGCAAAGACGAAGGTTTCCGCCTGCCGATTGGTCAGCGGCGCTTTGACCACGGCCTGATCGGGCATGAGATCGAGGAGAAATCCAAATGACGGAGGAACCCCGCAAGGCGCGTGTCGCAACCGTCTCTCTGGCGGGAAGCTTTGGCTGTCACATGGCCATTCTGGACATTGACGAACGGTTGATCACCCTGATGGGGCTCGTCGAATTCGACCGCTCTCCGCTGACCGACATCAAGACCTTCACCCAGCGCTGCGACATCGGCATCATCGAGGGCGGCTGCTGCAACGAAGAAAACGTCCACACCCTGCTGGAATTCCGCAAGAACTGCGACGTGCTGATCGCCCTTGGCCAATGCGCCATCATGGGCGGCCTGCCTGCGATGCGCAACGCCATCATGCACTCTGGCGAACCGCTGCGGGAGTGTTTGGAGGAGGCATATATCTCTGGCCCCTACCTGCGCAACACCACGCGGCTGATCCCGAATGACCCGGTGCTGCCCTTGGTGCTCGACAAGGTTTATCCCTGCAATGAGATCGTGGATATCGACTACCAGATCCCCGGCTGCGCGCCTTCGGGTGACGTGATCTTCAACACGCTTGCCGGGCTTTTGACTGGCAAGTTCAAAGGGTTCGACCGCGCAACCCTGCGTTTCGACTAGAAAGGTGACGTCATGGCCGAGAGCAGACTGATCGAAATCTCGCCCGTCACCCGGGTGGAAGGGCATGGCAAGGTCACCATCCATCTGGATGAGAACAACAACGTCGACGAAGCCCGCCTGCACATCGTCGAATTCCGCGGGTTTGAACGGTTCATCCGCGGGCGCCTGCTGTGGGAGGTGCCTGTCATCGTCCAGCGCCTCTGCGGCATCTGCCCGGTCAGCCACCATCTGGCGGCCGCCAAGGCGATGGATCAGATCGTGGGCGTCGACACCTTGCCGCCCACCGCCGAAAAGATGCGACGCCTGATGCACTACGGGCAGGTGATGCAAAGCCACGTGCTGCACTTCTTCCACCTGTCCGCGCCTGACCTGCTATTCGGCTTCGGGTCCGATTTCACCAAACGCAATATCTTCGAGGTGATCCGCCTGAACCCCGAACTTGGCCTGCGCGCTGTCCTGATGCGCAAGTTCGGGCAAGAGATTATCGAGGCCACGGCGGGCAAGAAGATTCACGGCACCGGGGCCATTCCCGGCGGCATCAACCGCAATCTCGATCTGACCACCCGCGACCGGCTGCTGGGCCA
>JACMNW010000113.1 GCA_014378345.1 Pseudorhodobacter sp.
ACCACAACCCGGCAATCCGGCCGCCTCGCGTGCAAAGCCTCGACTACGTCAAGCCCATTGCCATCGCCCAACCGCAAATCGACCACCGCATACGCCGGAGGCCGCACATTCGCGATGGCCTTTCCAGCCTCGACGCTCTCGGCAGTTTCGGTCTGAAAGCCGCGTTTGTCCATTGCCTTGGCCAATCGCTTCACAAAAGCTTCATCGTCATCGACCAGAAGCAAAGTCCGGTCCGGTCCTATTTCGGGTGTTGTATCTTCCGCCAAGTTCTTTCCCCCCTGCAACCTTGTTAAATCGGCGGCTAGAACGCTACGCTAGCCTAGCTTGCCTTGAGGAAACAAGCAGTCCTGTCCGCGATTTCCTGCGCTGTGGCATCTCTTTGGAAGAAATCGGCAAATCCGGTCTTGGGAAGCATGAGATATGTCATGGTTGTGTGGTCAACCGTGTAGCCCGCGTCGCGCTTTTCGGGCAGCTGGTAGTACACCTTGTAGGCCTTCGCCGCCGCGGCCACCTGCGCCTCGGTTCCGGTCAGGCCGGTCAGATGGCTGAAGTTGCTGACGTAATCGGCCAGAACGGCCGGTGTATCCCGCGCTGGGTCAACGGAAATGAACACAGGGTTCACGTCCAGCCCCTTCTTGGCCAAAATATCTGCCGCCTCGGCATTGCGGGCGTTGTCCAGCGGGCAGACATCCGGGCAAGAAGCGTAACCGAAATAGACCAAAGATGGCTTTGCCAGCACCGTGGTATCCGTCACGGCAGCGCCCGTGGAATCCACGAGCGAAAATGGTCCGCCGATCTGTCCGCCCGCCACCGCAGCGCCGCGACAATCGGCGAAAGCGTCGCCGCCGCGTCCCTGCAGTGCCTTGTAGATCAATGGTGAGCCGACAAGACCCGCAAGGATGATCACTCCGACACCGACGTATATCTTTGACATGTGGGCCTCCGTTACGGTCATGCATTGATCCGACCTTTGCGCCTCAATAACAATGTGCGACGCAAGGGGCGAGGGTGGATGTCGATGACTTACGCAGAAGTGCATCCGGGGTTCCGCTACGTCCACGGTGATTGGGTGCGGCTGCGCACCCTGACCATGCTGCGATGGGTGTCCATCGTTGGCCAAGTCATAGCGCTTTTGGCGACCCCGTACTATTTTGACATGGTCTTGCCGGTAGGTCTCTGCGCCGTGGCCGTCGGTGCATCGGTTGCGCTGAACATTGCGATTTCGTTGATTTTTCCCGCCAACAAGCGGCTGGCCGACCACGAGGCCATGTTGATGCTGTTGTTCGATCTGGCGCAGATGGTCTATCTGATCGCCGTGACTGGCGGGCTCAGCAATCCTTTCGCACTGCTGGTGATCGTGCCTGTCACCATCTCTGCTTCGGCACTAGAGCTGAAATCGACGGTGTTTCTGGGCGGGCTGACCATACAGCTGGTCACCGCAATCGCGTTCATCTACAAGCCGCTGCGATTCACCAGTGGTGCAATGCTAAGTCTGCCCGTGCAGTTCGAGATTGGCTATTGGCTGGCCATCATTACCGGAACGGTCTTTCTTGCAGTCTACTCACGGCGGATTGCGGTGGAAATGCGGGCGATGTCGGATGCGCTTCTGGCGGCACAAATGGCATTGGCGCGGGAACAGAAGCTGACCGATCTTGGCGGCGTCGTGGCGGCGGCCGCGCATGAATTGGGAACGCCGCTTGCCACCATCAAACTGGTCGCTGGCGAGCTGATTGACGAACTTGAAGGTCAGGACAGCTTGCAGGATGACGCCAAGCTGATCCGCGCTCAGGCCGACCGCTGCCGGGATATCTTGCGTTCAATGGGCAGGGCCGGGAAAGACGATCTTTACATGCGTCAGGCCCCTTTGATCGCCGTCGTGCGCGAGGCGGCAGAGCCTCACCTCAACCGGGGCAAATCAGTCATTTTCAA
>JACMNW010000114.1 GCA_014378345.1 Pseudorhodobacter sp.
CGGAACCGTACCTTTCGCAACCGATCATCCAACCGCCCCCCTCGGCGCCTATGGCAGATCGAAACTCGCAGGCGAACATGGCGTGCAGTCTGCGGGCGGCGCTTACCTAATCCTGCGCACTTCTTGGGTCGTATCATCCCACGGCGCCAATTTTGTTAAAACCATGCGGCGCTTAGGCGCTGACCGCGAAACCCTCAACGTCGTCGCTGACCAGATCGGCGGCCCAACCCCCGCCGCCGATATAGCTGATGCCTTGCTCACTGCCGCCCGCGCCATGATAGACGGGCAAAAGGGCGGCATCCACCATTTCTCTGGCGCGCCAGATTGCTCATGGGCCGATTTTGCCCGTGCCATCATGGCGGGCGCGGGGCTGGCGTGCCAAATCACCGACATCCCATCTTCCGCCTACCCAACCCCCGCCAAACGCCCACAAAATTCCCGGCTCGATTGCAGTGCATTTATGCGGGAATTCGGCATTGCACGCCCCGATTGGCGCAGCGGTCTGGCCGCGATATTGAAAGAACTGGAGACAGCATGAAACGCAAAGGCATTATCCTCGCAGGCGGGTCCGGCACGCGGCTGTGGCCCATCACCATGGGTGTTTCCAAACAACTGCTGCCGATTTACGACAAACCGATGATTTATTACCCCCTGTCCGTGCTGATGCTGGGCGGCATTCGCGATATCGCCGTGATCACCACCCCCGATGACCAAGTACAGTTTCAACGCCTGATGGGCGACGGGTCGCAATGGGGGCTGAACCTCACATGGATCGTGCAACCATCACCCGATGGGCTGGCGCAGGCGTATCTTCTGGCCGAGGATTTCCTTGCTGGTGCCCCCTCTGCCATGGTGCTTGGCGATAACATCTTCTTCGGCCACGGCCTGCCCGAAATGCTGGAGGCAGCTGACGCGCAAACCCTTGGCGGCACCGTGTTCGGCTACCGCGTGTCAGACCCGGAACGGTATGGCGTGGTGGATTTTGATGCCGATGGAAATGTGCGCGCCATCATCGAAAAGCCCGAAAAGCCTCCTTCCAACTTTGCCATCACCGGCCTCTATTACCTCGATGCCCGTGCCACCGACTTTGCCCGTGGGATCAAGAAATCCTTGCGCGGAGAATTGGAAATTGCCGACTTGCTGGAGATTTACCGACATGATGGCAACCTAAAAGTTGAACGCATGGGGCGTGGCTTTGCTTGGTTGGATACCGGCACCCATGGCAGCCTGCTGGACGCCGGAAATTTCGTGCGCACATTGGAAGCACGGCAAGGCCTGCAGGTCGGCTGCCCGGATGAGATTGCCTTTTCGAAAGGCTGGATCGACCGTGCAGCCTTGGCCAAGCGGGCCGAAATCTTCCGCAAGAACGACTATGGGCGCTACTTGGCCGGGTTGCTGAACGACTGACCCTCTGTTTCGATTTTGAAAATTGAGCTTGTGGCACCAAAAGGTGTCTACAGCGCAATCGTGCCTATTTAATGAACAATTAAAGAATTTTCTGGCATTGTTTCCAAAACGTGCAAAATTGAATGTGGGATAAATGACAGGCACAAAAAATAGGCCTGCACCATAAGGGGAATTGTTATGGCACTAAGGATCATGATCGCCGGGCTACTGGCAGCCGTTTTCGGAACGAGCATTGCCGTTGCAATGGGTTCGAATCTTAGCGTTGCACTGATTATCTATGGAATTTTTGGCATCTGTGGCGGCATTCTTGCCTGCCTTGCCAGTATTCCCCTGATGCGTAATCTGGCTCCGCAAAGGATCGCGCGCGATAGAACGCTTGGCTGAAATTCCAAAAAAACAATGGTTTACAGATTTTCACCCTACATAAGCTGATGTTTCGGCCACTTGAAAGCGAATGGAACTTTAGGTCAAACCCCGTCCTTTGTGCTTTCCGAAGGCGTGGCCCGCGCCTTTCTTAGAATGGCCGTTCTGCGCGGCGTAGCATCCAGCATATTCAGATTATATTTGCTGGGGTTTTCACCGCAAATCTGGCTGCCGCTTTGTGGAGCGCAGCGTCTAAAGCTATCTTTGTGCCGTCAAATGCCGATTCGCTTCAGGCAGATGCAACCGGCCGACGAATCGCCGGAACAGCCTCTAGCAGCAAAGATTTAAACCCCGCAGTGCCGCCATCCAGCAACACAAACAACTGTCGCCGCATCCGCGGTTCCCAGAACGCGTTGATGTGATCGGCCACGCCTTTCACGCCTTCCGCATGCGGCTTGCTGTCAAAAAACGTGGCAATCTGATTGGCCATATAGATCATTTTGTCAGGCGACATCGGCAACCTCTTTCGTAAAAATTCGTGCTGCGTGGGTGAACACTTCAAACCTGTCGGCACGCGCAAGCGCGATCAATGTAATTCCGCAAACTTCGGCCAAAGCCACGGCGGCTGTTGTTGGCGCGGAAACGGCGATCATCACAGGAAGCCCCATCACCGCACATTTCTGCACCAGATCAATCGACAACCGCGATGTCAGCACCACCGCGCCAAGCCCACAATCCTGCCCGGTGCGCGCCAGAAAACCCGCCAACTTATCCAGCGCATTATGCCGTCCCACGTCTTCGCAAACGGCTAGCATACCCAAACCGGGCACCCAAAACCCCGCCGCATGCGCCGCGCGTGTAGCGTCATGTAAGGGCTGGCCGCTAGGCAAACCTGCAATCGCCGCCAAAACCTGGCCCGGCGTCAAATGCAAATCTGATGCGGGCACAGGCGGCAAAGCCCGCACCGCTTCGGCCAGGCTATCAATCCCGCAAAGCCCGCATCCCACCGGCCCCGCCATCGTGCGCCGCCGGTTTGCCAGCCGCGCCTCGGCTTCCGTGTGCAGCCACACCTGAACATCAATGCCGCCCACGGTTTCCACCACGGTGATGCTGTCAATCTCGTCCTTCGCGGCAATGCCTTCCGTCAACGCAAAGCCAAGTGCGAAATCTTCTAAATTCGCTGGCGTCGCCATCATCACCGCCTGCGTGGTGCCGTTAAAAGACAGCGCTACCGCCACCTCTGCAGGCAAGCGCCGGACCCCCGGCATCACCCCGCCCGACCCGAAGGCCAAACGTGGCAAAGGGCGGCTTACCTCCATCATTCCGCCGCAGGCAAGATCCGGCGGGAATTGGCCGCTTGCGCGATATAATCCTGCTGCCATTCCGTGGGCCCGTTAGACGGGCTAACCTGCACCGCTGTTACCTTGTATTCGGGGCAATTCGTGGCCCAATCCGAATAATCGGTCGTAATCACATTAGCCTGCGTATCGGGGTGATGAAACGTCGTATAAACCACGCCGGGTGATACCCGATCCGTGATCTGCGCGCGCAGGCTTGTATCGCCGGAACGGCTGGCCAAACGCACCCAATCGCGGTCTTTGACGCCGCGAACTTCTGCGTCATGTGGATGAATTTCCAGCACATCTTCGTCATGCCACACCACATTTGCCGTGCGCCGTGTCTGCGCGCCAACGTTGTACTGCGACAATATCCTACCGGTTGTTAGCAAAAGCGGGAAGCGAGGCCCGGTCTTTTCATCCGTCGGCACATATTCGGTGACAATGAACTTGCCCTTGCCGCGCACAAAGCCGTCAATGTGCATCAAAGGCGTGCCTTCGGGTGCCGCGGCATTGCAGGGCCATTGCACAGATCCCAAAGTTTCCAGCTTTTCGTAATTCACGCCCGCAAAAGACGGCGTCAGGATCGCGATTTCGTCCATGATCTGCGACGGATGGGTATAGGTCCACCCCGCCCCCATCGCATTGGCCAGCATCTGCGTCACTTCCCAGTCGGCATAGCCGTTGCGCGGCGCCATCACCTTGCGCACGCGGTTGATGCGGCGTTCGGCATTGGTAAAGGTGCCGTCTTTTTCCAAAAACGTCGATCCGGGCAGAAACACATGCGCGTAATTTGCCGTCTCATTCAGGAAAAGATCGTGCACGATCACGCAGTCCATTGCCGCCAGCCCAGCGGCCACATGTTTGGTATCGGGGTCAGATTGCAGAATATCCTCACCCTGAATGTAAATACCGCGGAAGGTTCCTTCAACCGCAGCGTCCAACATGTTGGGAATCCGTAGCCCCGGCTCGTTATCAATTTTTACACCCCAGAGGGATTCGAACACATCGCGCACAGCATCGTTGCTGACATGGCGGTAACCCGGCAATTCATGCGGGAACGACCCCATATCGCAGGATCCCTGCACATTATTTTGCCCGCGCAAGGGGTTAACCCCGACGCCTGGGCGGCCAATGTTGCCTGTCAGCATTGCCAGATTGGCAATCGCGATAACGGTTGTGGACCCTTGGGAATGCTCCGTCACACCCAGCCCGTAGTAAATCGCGCCATTGCCCCCCTTGGCAAACAGCCGTGCAGCGCCGCGCAGTTCTTCGGCGTCAACGCCCGTCAACAGCTGCATCGATTCCGGGCTGTGGCGCAGATCAGAGACAAATTCAGCGTAATCCTGGAATTCATCCCAATCGCAGCGTTCCCGAATAAACTCTTCATCATACAGGCCCTCGGTCACGATCACATGCGCGAAGGCCGTGATCACAGCCACATTCGTACCGGGCCGCAACGGCAGGTGATGCGAGGCTTTTACATGCGGGCCGTCCACCAGATCAATCCGGCGCGGATCAATCACAATCAGCTTGGCACCTTTGCGAAGGCGCTTTTTCAAACGGCTGGCAAACACCGGGTGGCCGTCTGTCGGGTTCGCGCCAATCACGATCACCACATCGGTATGTTCAACAGAATCGAAATCCTGCGTGCCCGCCGAGGTGCCGAAAGTAGCGCCCAACCCATAGCCCGTTGGCGAATGGCAGACCCGTGCACACGTATCCGTATTATTGTTCATAAACACCGCGCGGGTCAGTTTCTGAACCAGATACGCCTCTTCATTGGTGCAGCGCGATGATGTGATCACACCTACCGATTGTCGCCCGTGCTTTTCCTGGATGCCACGCATTTTGCTGGCGGAAAACGCCATCGCCTCGTCCCAGGACACTTCCCGCCAAGGATCATTGATGTTTTCGCGGATCATCGGATTCAAAATCCGGTCGGTATGGCTGGCGTAGCCATAGGCAAAGCGCCCCTTGACGCAGGAATGGCCCCGGTTGGCCTTGCCGTGCTTGTAGGGCGTCATGCGAACCAGTTCATCCCCCCGCATTTCAGCTTTGAAGGAACAGCCAACCCCGCAGTAAGCGCAAGTTGTGATCACAGAATGCGACGGCGTGCCAATCTCGATGATAGACTTTTCCTGCAACGTTGCCGTCGGGCATGCCGCCACACAAGCCCCGCATGAAACACAATCCGACGCCAGCGCGGTATCGGTCTTCATCCCGAAGGATACGCGGCTGTCAAACCCGCGCCCTTCGATGGTCAACGCAAAG
>JACMNW010000115.1 GCA_014378345.1 Pseudorhodobacter sp.
ATTCGGCACAGGCATCCAACAGGCGCTGCGTGGCGCCGGGCGAGACGCCAAACACCGCCCCCGCCGCCTTGGCCGCTTTGACATCGGCCGGCGTCAGCAACGTGCCAGCACCTACCTTGCCGCCCGGCACTTCGGCCATGGCACGGATTGCGTCCAGCGCCACCGGCGTGCGAAGGGTAACTTCTAACGCAGGCAAGCCGCCTGCAACCAACGCCTCGGCCAGTTTTTTGGCATGGGACAGATCGTCGATTACCAGCACTGGCACCACGGGGGCGAGGCGGCAGATTTCAGCAGCGCGCAGGCTTTGTTCGGCTGGGGTCATAACCGGTTCCTTTTCGGAAAGTTTGGTTTGTTTGGTTTGGGTTGGATGCCTCCGGCGGGGATATTTAAGCCAAAATGAAATTTCAAGAGAAGGGTGAGAACAGTGAAATCACGCCCCGCCTTGATCAGCAGGGGGGCTGGCAAGGCAGGGCGCTTTCACTTCGGGCGGTCATCGGCGTCCCCGCCTGTACCGCCTCATCACTCTTTCCCTTAAAACCTTTCATTTTGGTTAAAATATCCTCGCCGAAGGCATAAAGTTTTTGTTTTCCTTAAAATATAGCGGCAGCGCCTTCGGTCGCAGCACCCACATTGCGGCGGAAGGCGGCAAACAATTCGCGTCCGATGCCGAATTCATTGTCTGATAGGTCTGCGATCACCGGGGTGCGGTATTCAAAATCTGCGGCCAAAACGGATAGCGTTCCATTGATCGCATCAAGCCGCACGATATCGCCGTCGCGCAAGCGCGCGAGGGGGCCACCACAGGCCGCCTCGGGGGATACATGGATGGCGGCTGGCACTTTGCCGCTTGCCCCGGACATGCGCCCATCGGTCACAAGCGCCACTTTCAGCCCGCGATCTTGCAATACTGACAACGTCGGTGTCAGCGAATGCAATTCCGGCATGCCATTGGCGCGTGGGCCTTGGAACCGCACGACAACGATGGTGTCAGTGGTAAACTCACCCGCTTTGAAGGCTTGCTTCACCGCATCTTGGGTGTGGAATATGCGTGCAGGAGCCTCAATCACATGCCGTTCAAGGGCCACCGCAGACACTTTGATCACGCCCAAACCCAAATTTCCGGTAAGCTGCTTCATGCCGCCAGTTTTTGCAAATGGGTCAGACGCGGGGCGTAGGATTTTGTTGTTAAGGGACGTGGGCGAGCCGGCTTCCCAAGCCAATTTGCCATCGCGCAGCTTTGGCTCCCGTCGGTACAGATCAAGCCCGTCGCCGAGAATGGTTTTAGCATCGGCGTGCAAAAGCCCTGCATCCAGCAATTCGCCTATCATATAGCCCAGACCGCCCGCCGCGTGAAAATGGTTCACATCCGCCAAACCGTTGGGATAGACCTTGGCCATCAGTGGCACCACTTCGGAGATATCGGCAAAATCTTGCAGATCAAGAATGATTCCGGCCGCGCGGGCCATTGCGGGCAGGTGCAAAACCAGATTGGTGGACCCGCCTGTTGCCATCAGTCCAACGATGCCGTTCACAAAGGCGCGTTCATCCAGAATTTCCCCCACTGGGCGAAACGAATTGCCAAGGGCGGTGATAGCGGCCGCCTGTTCAACGGCGGCTATCGTCAAAGCCTCACGCAGGGGCGTACCGGGGTTGACGAAACTGGTACCCGGCAAATGCAGCCCCATGAATTCCATCAACATCTGGTTTGTGTTGGCGGTGCCGTAAAAGGTGCAGGTGCCGGGGCCATGATAGGATGCCATTTCTGCGGCCATCAACGCATCGCGGCCCACCTCGCCATTGGCAAAGGCGTTGCGCACACGGGATTTTTCGTCATTCGGTATGCCGGATGGCATCGGGCCTGCGGGCACAAAGATCGACGGGATATGGCCAAACGCTGCCGCCGCCATGATAAGGCCCGGCACTATCTTGTCACAAACGCCCAGGTAAAGGGCCGCATCAAAGCAGTTATGGCTAAGGGCCACACCTGCCGACAGCGCAATGACATCGCGGGAAAAAAGGGAAAGCTCCATCCCCGGTTGGCCTTGGGTCACACCGTCACACATGGCAGGCACGCCACCTGCAACCTGTGCCGTAGCCCCAACACGGCGGGCCGCGTCACGGATTTTATCAGGGTACACTTCAAACGGGTGATGTGCCGACAGCATATCATTGTAAGCGGTGACGATGCCGATATTGGGTTGGCGCGTGGTGGTCAACGCGTCTTTGTCCAGCCCCATGGCAGCATAGGCG
>JACMNW010000116.1 GCA_014378345.1 Pseudorhodobacter sp.
CCATCGCGCGTCCACCGAGCGATATCGCGCGGCCACGGACATCGCGGATTGGGAAGATGATGCGGCCGCGAAAGCGGTCGTAGGCCTGGCTTGATTTGCCGGGCTCATCATCGGGTTTGATGGCGAGGCCAGCGTCAATGATGAGCTCAGGGGCGATGCCTTTGGCGGCGAGGGCTGCGAACAAGCCTTGGCGTTGATCTGGCGCGAAACCGATCTCAAACCGATCTTGGCCACCCTCTGAAATGCGCCGCTTAGCGATGTAATCGCGGGCAGCGGCCCCAGCGGTGGCACGCAGTTGCAGACGGAACCATTTGATCGCCTCGTCGAGGACTTGGCTTAATTGCGTGCGGCGGTCGGCTTTTTGCGCGGCTTGCGGGTCACGCGCCGGGATAGGCATTCCCGCCTCACGGGCGAGTATTTCTACCGCTTCAAGGAAACCTACGTTTTCTGTTTCTTTGATAAAGCTGACAGCATCGCCTTTGGCGTGGCAGCCAAAGCAATAGTAAAACCCCTTACGGTCATCGACGTGGAAGCTGGCGGATTTTTCTTGGTGGAACGGGCACGGAGCCCACATGTCGCCCTTGCCCATATTGGATTTGCGCATGTCCCACGTGACCTTGCGCCCGACGACGGACGACAGCGATACGCGGGTGCGCAATTCATCTATGAAACCGGGGGGCAGACTCATGCCCTATTATATCGGGTCTGGCCCGCCCCAAGTCCAGAGGTCAGACGATGCCACCGCCCGCGCCCGATACCGCCGGACGGATTTTGGCGATCTGCGCCCGGTAGCCAGAGGCGCGGTAGGTGGCGATGGGGTCGATGGCACCGCCAGCTTCCATGCGCGCCATGGCAAGGATGGGTTCCACATCGGTGCGGAATGCGGTTTGCAGGGTGGTGGTGGCCATCAGCGCATCGTTGTCGTCTTGGAAGCCGGCAAGCGCTGTGCGGTCTACCAACAGCGCGCTTGCATAGGCGCGACGGACGGCCATCGCAGACACTATCAGGCTTTCGATCGGATCAGTCACGTTATGCGATTGATCCAGCATATGCGACGGCGTGAAGCCCGGCTTGCCTTCGGCGGCGACGAGTTCGTTGAACACCAGAAACAGCCGGTACGGGTCGATTGACCCGGTATCCAGATCATCGTCACCATATTTGCTGTCGTTGAAATGAAAGCCGCCGAGCTTGCCAAACTGGATCAGGCGGGCGACGATCATTTCGATATTCACGTTGGGCGCGTGATGGCCCAGATCGACGAGGCAAAAGGCTTTAGGACCAAGTTCCTGTGCGATCAGGTAGTTAGTGCCCCAATCCTGAACCACGGTGGAATAGAAGGCGGGTTCGTACATTTTATGTTCGCTGAAGATGCGCCAATCGTCGGGCAATGCGGTGGTGATGGCGCGCATGGCGTCAAGATAGCGTTCAAACTGTTTGGTAAAATCGGTTTGACCGGGAAAGTTTGATCCATCACCTATCCAAACCGTCAGCGCCTTAGACCCCAGTGCTTTGCCAATTTCGATACATTCTATGTTGTGATCAATGGCCTGCTGGCGGGTACTTTTGTCCTTATGCGACAATGAGCCGAATTTGTAACTGTGCGCCTGCCCCGGTTGATCCTGAAAGGTGTTGGAGTTCATGGTATCAAATTCGAGGCCCTGTTCGCCGGCTGCACCCAGCAAATCGGCAGGCGGCGCTTTGTCCCATGGAATGTGCAGGGATACGGTTGGTGTGGCGCGAGTGAGGGATTGGATGACGCCGCAGTCTTGCAGTTTGTCGAAGATGTGGCGCGGCTCACCCGGCCCCGGAAAGCGGGCAAAACGGGTGCCACCGGAGCCTACGCCCCATGAGGGGATGGCAATTCCGTAGTTTGCTACCTTCGTTTTGATGGCGCTAATGTCCACACCGCGACGGGACAGGCGTTCGCCCAAACTGTCGTAATCGGTTTGCAGTGCGCGGGCAGTTTTGGCGTTTTGCGTGTCGATCAGGGATGCGGGGATCATGGCTACCTCGTGAAGGATTGGACGTTACCGGCATCGACATTCAGAATATTACCGGTCGATTTGGAGGACAGGTCGGAGGCGAAGAAATATGCGGCCTCGGCCACATCTTCGGGCAAGACGGAACGTTTCAGCAAGCTGCGCTGGCGGTACATTTCTTCCAAGCCTTCTTTATCTTTGCCGTAGGTGCTGGCGCGTTGGGTTAGCCAATCGCCAGACCAAATCTTTGATCCGCGCAAAACGGCGTCTGGGTTAACGACATTGACGCGGATGCCAGCTTCGGCCCCTTCCAGCGCCAAGCAGCGGGCAAGATGAATTTCGGCGGCCTTGGCAGTGCAATAGGCGGCGGCGTTGGGGCTGGCAGCAAGGCCATTTTTGGAGGCGACGAACACCACAGCGCCGCCGATATTTTGGTTGCGAAACAGTTTGAACGCTTCACGGCTGACAAGAAAATATCCGGTGGAAAGGATATCCATGTTCTTGTTCCAAAGCGCTAAACTGGTGTCTTCGATGGGGGCAGAGGAGGCGATGCCCGCGTTGGAAACCAGAATATCTATGCCGCCAAATTCCACGGCGGTGTGGGCGAAGGCCGCGATGACGGCGGATTCGCTGGTGACATCCATCTGCACGGTGCGCACGACATCTTTGCCGTGGCGTTGCGCGAGATTATCCAAGGTGGCAGCCAGCGCATCCGCGTCAATATCGGCCAGCATCACGCAAGCCCCTTCGCGCAGGTAGCGGTCTGCGGTGGCGGCACCAATTCCCCCTGCCCCGCCGGTGACGAATGCCACACGGCCTGCCAAGGATTTTGGCTTTGGCATGCGGGACAATTTCGCTTCTTCCAGCAACCAGTATTCGATATCGAACGCCTCTTGTTCGGGCAGACCGCAGTAAGTGGAGACGGTATCGGCCCCGCGCATCACGTTGATGGCGTTGATGTAGAATTCACCCGAAATGCGGGCGGTGGCCTTGTCTTTGGCGAAAGTGATCATGCCGACCCCGGGGATCAGGTAAACCACAGCGTTGGGGTCGCGCAGGGCTGGCGAATTGGCGTGTTTGCAGCGGTTGTAATAGGCGGCGTAATCCGCACGGTAGGCGGCGATTTGGCCGGAAAGGGCTGCAAGCGTGGCGTCAACATCGGGTTTGGCGGGGGTGAAGCCCACGACCAAGGGCCGGATTTTTGTGCGTAGGAAATGGTCTGGGCACGAGGTGCCGAGGGCGGCGAGGGGTTCCATGCCCTTGGCATTGACGAATTCCAAGACGGCTGGGGAATCATCAAAATGGCCGACCATGTGGTGATCTGCATATATCATGCCGCGAATTGCGGGCATCAGGCGGGCGGCGATGGTGCAGCGGCCTGCGGGGGCCAAGCTTTGGTGCGCGGGTCCGCCAAAGATGCTTTTACCTTTGATGGTTGCGCCAATCCAATCCATGGCGCAGTTGATGATGCGCAACGTTAGCTCGTAGCAGGCTTTGGCGTCATCATCCCAGGTAAACAGGCCGTGGCTTTCGAGGACCACGCCTTTGGCTTGCGGATTTTTGGCGCAGAAGTCTGACAGCCAGAGCCCAAGTTCAAAGCCGGGGCGTTTCCATGGCAGCCAGCCGATTTCGCTACCAAATATCTCTTGTGTCAGGGTTCTTGAATTCTGCGATGCAGCAATCGCAATGATGGCATCGGGGTGCATGTGATCGACGTGTTTGCGCGGAACATACGCGTGCAAGGGCGTGTCGATGCTGGCAGCGCGAGTGTTCAGGTTGAAAGTGCAATGCGGCAAAAGACCAACCATTTCATCCTCATAGGCCAAACCCTTGTAGATGCCACGCAGGGCGTGCAGCTTGTCCATATACAAGGTGGCAAAGCCGTCCATCTTGATGGATCCCACATCACCACCGGATCCTTTGACCCACAGAACTTCGACCGCCAAACCCGTCAGCGGATCTGTTTCCATCACCTTGGCCGAAGTATTTCCGCCGCCATAGTTTGTGATTCGCCTGTCTGACCCCAGCAGGTTGGAGCGGTACAAAAGCTTTTCCGCCTCGGTCATTGTGGCTACTTTTGTGTCATCCCAAAGGGTTGCAAGCTGGGGCCCGGCGGTGGCGTTTGACATTGTATCCTCCCATCGCGCTGCCTTTGGACAGCGCGTATCTGGGGGCAAATGTGCCAGCCTGCGGCGGAATGTCAATCATTATCAATCATTTTCAATCATGCTGCACCTGCAAACAAACTATTAAGATTGAAAATGATTGACAGTGATTGGAATCGCTGCCAGCTTTGTAGCCACGAGGGGGATGCGATGCACGAAACTGAACGCCACCGGATTATTATGTCTGCCGTGCAGGACCGGCCTGTTGCGACGGTGATAGACCTTGTGTCTTTGACCGGGGCATCAGAGGCGACGATCCGGCGTGATATCGCAACGTTGCATGTTCAACAAAAGCTGCGCCGCGTGCGGGGTGGGGCCGAAGCGATTGCACCACCGCAATTTGTGGGGTTGGCAGGACGACCGTTCAGCGTGAACGAGGGCATGAACATTGCGGCAAAGCGGGCGATTGCGCGGGCAGCGGTGGATTTGTGCCAAGATGGCGATGCAATCATCATCAACGGGGGCACAACGACGTTCCAGATGGTGCATCCGCTATCGGCGCGCCGGATGCAGGTGTTTACCAATTCGTTCCCCATTGCGGAACATCTTTTGAAGCATTCAAAGAATACCATTCTGCTTTCTGGCGGGGCGATCTACCGTGAGCAGAACATTATTCTATCGCCATTCGACAATGATGTGACGCGCAATTTCTATGCGCAGCGCATGTTCATGGGCGCGCACGGGCTTGGGGCGCTTGGCCTGATGGAAGCGGACCCGCTGTTGATTCAGGCCGAACAAAAGCTGATCGGACAGGCCGATGAGTTGATCGTTCTGGTTGATGCGTCGAAATTTCGCAGCCGGTCCAGCATGATCCTGTGCCCTTTGAAGCGCATTCATACGGTCATCACAGACGACGGGATTACCGACCGCGAGGCGCAAATGCTGAAGGCGGCGGATATACGGCTGATCGTGGCGCAGGTTGCGAGCGCTGACAGGAAGGACATCGCAGGTTTGAACACCGGACGGTGAAACACGGGCTCTAGGGAGGACAACATGAGCATTTTGAAGAAGGCACTAACAACGGCGGCACTGGCATCTATTTTGCTGGCGGGTGCAGCACAGGCAGAAACCAAGCGCATTGCTTTGGTTGTAAAAGCCCTTGGCATCGGGTTTTTCGAGGCGGCCAACAAGGGCGCACAAGAAGCGGCCAAAGAGCTTGGCGATGTAGAGATCATCTATACCGGCCCGACGGATACAACGGCAGAAGGCCAGATCGAAGTGATCAATGCGCTGATAGCACAGGGTGTTGATGCGATTGCGATTTCCGCGAACGATCCCGATGCAGTGGCCCCGGCCCTGCAAAAGGCGATGGAGCGTGGCATTACCGTCATCTCGTGGGATTCGGGCGTGGCACCTGCGGGGCGTCAGATGCATTTGAACCCATCATCCAGCGCTTTGATCGGCAATACGATCATCAAGCTGGCGGCAGATAACATGCCCGATGGCGGCGATGTGGCGGTTTTGTCGGCGACATCGACATCCACCAACCAGAACATCTGGATCGAAGAAATGACCAAGGTGATGGGCAACTATCCCGGCGTCAATTTGGTTGCGACTGTGTACGGCGATGATTTGGCAGACAAATCCTACCGCGAAGCACAGGGTCTGATTGCCAGCTACCCGAACCTGAAGGCGATCATTGCCCCCACAACTGTGGGCATTCTGGCCGCATCGCAAGCTGTGACGGATGCTGGCCTGATCGGCAAGATCAACGTGACAGGGCTTGGCCTGCCGTCCGAAATGGCGGGTGCGGTTGAATCTGGGGCAACGATTTCCTTTGCAATCTGGAACCCGATTGATCTGGGCTATGCGGCAACAATGCTGGCTTACAACATCAACGCTGGTGCAGCCACAGCGCCCGGTTCGGTGATCCCGATGGGCCGGATGGGCAATGCCACGCTGGACGAAAAGGGTGAGGCAGCGATGTCTGACCCGTTCACTTACGACAAATCGAACATCGAAGAGTTCAAGTCGATTTTCTGATTTGATACCTGTCCGGCGCGGAGACTTTCCCCGCGCCGGATAGCTTTTTTCCGAAAGTTGGATGATCCCATGACCGCCGCTAGTCCCGTGCTGCGCCTTTCCGGCATCTCCAAAAGTTTTCCAGGTGTGAAGGCTTTGTCGGAGGTGTCGCTGGAACTGTATGCAGGTCAGGTGACGGCACTTGTAGGCGAAAACGGGGCGGGCAAATCAACCATCCTCAAGGTGCTGACCGGAATCTATCAGCCCGATGCAGGTGTGATTGAAGTGGACGGGGTTGAGATGCGGTTTGCGTCACCACACGCCGCATCTGATGCCGGTGTGACGGCGATCCATCAGGAAACCGTGCTGTTTGATGAACTGTCAGTGGCCGAAAATATCTTCATCGGCCATGCGCCACGCGGGCGGTTTGGGTTGATTGACCGGGGTGCCATGAATGCGCAAGCGCGGGCGTTGCTGGCGCGGATTGGGGCGGATTTGGACCCAAACGTGAAATTGCGCGATCTGGGCATTGCATCAAAGCATCTGGTTGCCATCGCACGTGCGCTGTCGGTTGACGCGCGCGTGGTGATCATGGATGAACCCACGGCGGCGCTAAGTTACAAGGAAATCAATGAATTATACGAATTGGTTGAACGGCTGAAGGCCGAGGGCAAGGCGATTTTGTTCATCAGCCACAAGTTCGACGAGGTGTTTCGGATTGCTGATCGCTACACCGTGTTCCGCGATGGGGCGTTTATTGGCGCAGGGTTGATGACTGACGTGAACGAAGCACAACTGGTGCAAATGATGGTGGGCCGTGCAGTGGATCAGATTTTCCCCAAGCGGGTGCATCATGTGGGGGAACCCGTGCTGACGGTTGCGGGATACAGCCACCCGACGGAATTTGCCGAGATTAGCTTTACCCTGCGACGGGGTGAAATTTTGGGGTTTTACGGGTTGGTGGGCGCTGGCCGGTCAGAGGTGATGCAGGCGATTTTCGGGATCACCACGCCATCGAAGGGGGCGTGTCGCATTGACGACAGGGTTGTGGTGATCCGGTCGACCGCAGAGGCGATTGAAAACGGCATTGTCTATGTGCCGGAGGATCGCGGCAAACAGGGTGCCGTGAAAGGCTTGCCGATTTTCCAGAATATCACACTGCCGTCTTTGGGCCAAACGTCTCGCAGCGGTTTTCTGCGTCTTGCGGAGGAATTCAAACTGGCGCGGGAGTATACTCAGAGACTGGAGTTAAAGGCAGCGAGTTTGGATCAGGACGTGGGGCTGCTGTCAGGCGGCAATCAGCAAAAGGTGGTGATTGCGAAATGGCTGGCCACGAAACCGCGGGTGATCATTCTGGATGAGCCGACGAAAGGCATCGACATCGGATCGAAGGCGGCAGTGCATGAATTTATGGCGGAACTGGCGGCTGAGGGGCTGGCGGTAATTATGGTGTCATCTGAAATTCCCGAGGTTCTGGGCATGTCTGACCGGGTGATCGTAATGCGTGAGGGGCGGATTGTGGATGAGGTGGCGGGGCCGGATATGACGCCGGAACGGCTGGTGCGGGCTGCCGCGGGCATTGCCGAGGTGGCGGCATGATGGGGTTTTTGCGGTCGCGCGAAGGGCTGCTGCTAGGGGTAATTTTGGCGCTTACCGCGTTGATTTCGTTTCGGTTTCCGGCATTTATCGCGCCTGCCAATTTGGCGAATGTGTTCAACGATACCTCGCCGTTGATCATTCTGGCGCTGGGGCAGATGATCGTGATTTTGACGAAGTGCATTGATCTGTCGGTGGCGGCGAACCTGGCACTGACGGGCATGGTTGCGGCGTTGTTGAACGGGGCGGGCGTGCCGTTGCCATTGGTCATTTTCGCAGCCATAGCTTTGGGGGCAGCGCTGGGATTGATCAACGGGCTGTTGGTCTGGACGCTGCAAATCCCGCCGATTGTGGTGACGCTGGGAACAATGACCATCTTTCGGGGCCTGATTTTCCTGATGACCGATGGCAAGTGGATCAACGCGCATGAGATGACGGACGGCTTCAAAGCCCTGCCCCGCGCGGTGTTTCTGGGCCTGCCAGTGATGGCATGGACCGCCATTGCCTGTTTGGGAATTTTTGCTGTGCTGCTCAGCAGAACTGCGCTGGGGCGCAGCTTTTACGCGGTAGGCGGCAACCCGCATGCAGCAGTTTATACGGGTATAGATGTGGGGCGCACGCAATGTGTAGCGTTTGTAATATCGGGCGCTTTGGCGGGGTTGGTAGGCTATCTTTGGGTCGCGCGCTATGCTGTGGCTTATGTCGATGTGGCGGGCGGATTTGAACTTTCCGTCGTGGCCGCTTGCGTGATTGGCGGCGTATCGATTGCGGGGGGCACCGGGTCTGTGATGGGGGCGCTGCTCGGGGCGTTGTTTTTGGGCGTAATCAACAACGCCCTGCCGGTTGTGGGCATATCGCCGTTCTGGCAGCTGGCAATTTCTGGCCTCGCCATCATTCTGGCGGTGGCGTTCAACGCGCAGCAAGGACGCCGCAAGGGCAGGATAATCCTGCGCGCGGCAGAGGTGCGGGCATGAGTGTGCAGCAAAATCGGATGATACCGGACCGTTTGATCAGTGGTTTTTCCCGCAGCTTTAAAAGCTGGGAGGCCTTGTTGTTTGTGGTGGCGGTGGCGATTTTCATCGCAAATTCATTCGCCTCACCGTATTTTCTGGATCCGTGGAACCTGTCGGA
>JACMNW010000117.1 GCA_014378345.1 Pseudorhodobacter sp.
ACAGCTACAAACGCTTTACCGTCGGCATGTTCGCCCCCACCAAGGCCGTCTGGTCTGCCGACAACCGCACCGCCGGTTTCCGCGTTTGCGGCGCGCAAACCAAAGCTGTGCGGGTAGAATGCCGCATTCCGGGATCTGACGTGAACCCCTATCTGGTCTGTGCGGCACTTCTGGCGGCTGGTCTGGAAGGCATCGAAAAGAAAATGACGCTGGAGCCTGAAATGAAGGGCGATATGTATGCCGCCGGAAATGTACGGGAAATTCCGAAAAATCTGCGTGAAGCTGCTGATCTGCTGAAAGGCTCTGCCATGCTGCGCGCGGCCTTTGGCGATGATGTGGTCGATCACTATCACCATGCCGCGCAGTGGGAAATTGCGGAAACCGACCGCGTGGTGACAGACTTTGAAATTCAGCGCCTGCTAGAGCGCGTGTAATGTAAGTGAACATTCACTGCGCACCTATTCCCAATTCACGGTGGGCCATGACTGCACACCCTACGAGGACCCTATGAAACCAATTCAACTCATCTCTCCCGCCGATGGTTCTGTTTACGCCGAACGGACCCCACTTTCCCACGATGCAGCGCTGGCAGCCGTAGCCCGCGCAAAGGCCGTACAAAAGGCATGGGCCAAACGCCCGCTGGCCGAACGTATCGCCCTGGTCAAGGCAGGCGTCGCCAAGCTGATGGAAATAAAAGACAGTCTTGTCGACGAACTGGCGCACCAAATGGGCCGCCCCACCCGCTATGGCGGCGAATTTGGCGGGGTGAACGACCGCACGAATTACATGTCGGATATCGCCGAGGCGACGCTTGCACCCGAAATGGTGGAAAACAGCGATAAATTCACGCGGTATCTGGCCCGTGAACCTGTGGGCGTGGTGTTCATCGTGGCCCCGTGGAATTACCCATACCTGACCACCATCAACACCCTTGCCCCCGCGCTGATTGCAGGCAATTCGGTGATACTGAAACACGCCTCTCAGACCATGCTGGTCGGCGAGCGGCTGGCCGAGGCATTTCACGCCGCTGGCATCCCCGCCGATGTGTTTCAAAACGTGGTGCTGGATCATGCCACGACCGAGGCGCTTATCGCCGCGCGCTCGTTTGGATTTGTGAACTTCACAGGGTCGGTCGGTGGCGGCGTTGCAATGGAAAAAGCCGCCGCAGGCACGTTTACCGCGCTTGGGCTTGAACTGGGCGGTAAAGACCCCGGTTATGTGCGGGCCGACGCTGATCTGGATGCCGCGGTTGACAGCCTGATGGACGGGGCGATGTACAACGCAGGCCAATGTTGCTGTGGTATTGAACGGATTTACGTGCACGAAAGCCTGTATGACGCCTTCGTTGAAAAATCCGTGGCTTGGGTGAAAACCCTGAAACTCGGCAACCCGTTTGATGCCACATCCACCCTTGGCCCAATGGCCAACAAACGTTTCGCCGCTGTGGTCCGCGCCCAAACCGCTGAGGCGATAGCTGCAGGGGCGAAAGCCCTGATCGACCC
Organism: Pseudorhodobacter sp.; assembly: GCA_014378345.1. Classification (GTDB taxonomy): domain Bacteria; phylum Pseudomonadota; class Alphaproteobacteria; order Rhodobacterales; family Rhodobacteraceae; genus JACMNW01. The sequence goes on from JACMNW010000117.1 coordinate 1,503, forward strand.
GGCCCTGTTCCCCGCAGATGATGGCGGCGCGTATCTTGCCCCGCAAATTCTGATTAACGTCAACCATTCCATGCGTGTGATGATGGAGGAAAGCTTTGGCCCGGTTGTTGGGATTATGAAAGTTTCTGGCGACGCCGAAGCGATTTCCCTTATGAATGACAGCCCCTACGGTCTGACATGTTCGATCTGGACAAAAGATGCACGGGCCGCTGCCGACATTGGTGCACAGATAGAGACCGGCACCGTGTTCATGAACCGCTGCGATTATCTTGATCCCGCCCTGTGCTGGACCGGCTGCAAAGACACCGGGCGCGGCGGATCGCTGTCCTACCTTGGGTTCCATTCCGTGACCCGCGTTAAATCCTATCACCTGAAGAAAGCCACAAAATGACCCATTCTGTTCCCAACCGGAACTGGTCCTACCCGACCGCCATCAAATTCGGCGTGGGCCGGATTTCCGAACTGGCCGACCATTGCAAAGCCGTCGGCCTGACCAAGCCTTTGCTGGTTACCGACAAGGCGCTGGCCACCCTGCCCATCACTGCCGCTGCCCTTGATGGGCTGGAGGCTGCTGGCCTTGGCCGCGCCGTGTTTTCGCAAGTCGATGCCAATCCAACCGAGGCGAACATGGCTGATGGTATCGCCGCCTATATGGCCGGTGGCCATGATGGCATCATCGGTTTTGGCGGCGGGTCAGCGCTTGATCTGGGCAAAATGATTGCTTTGATGGCACATCAGAAACCCGGTTTAACCGTCTGGGAAATGGAAGATATTGGCGATTGGTGGACCCGCGCTGATGCATCCAAAATCATCCGTACCATCGCCGTGCCCACCACCGCTGGAACAGGATCCGAAGTCGGGGCGGCGGGTGTTCTGACCAATTCTGCCACCCATAAGAAAAAGATCATCTGGCACCCCAAATTGATGCCCGCCGTGGTGATTTGTGATCCGGCGCTGTGTGTGGGGATGCCAAAATTCATCACCGCTGGCACCGGGATGGACGCGCTGGCACATTGTCTTGAGGCGTATTGCAGCCCGCATTACCACCCAATGGCACAGGGTATCGCGCTGGAAGGCATGCGGCTGGTGTTCGAAAACCTGCCAAAGGTTTACGCCAACCCGAATGAGCTGGACGCCCGCGCGCACATGATGTCAGCCGCCGCCATGGGGGCCGCCGCGTTTCAAAAAGGCTTGGGCGCTATCCATTCCCTCAGCCACCCGATTGGTGCGGTTTACGGCACCCATCATGGCACCACGAACGGCGTGGTGATGCCAATGGTGCTTGATTTCAACCGCCCCGTGATTGAAGCGCTGATCGAACGCGCAGCCGCCTACATTGGCATCGCGGGTGGGTTTGACGGCTTCAAATCGCGCATCATGGCGTTGCGGGCGGAGCTTAATATTCCGGCCAATTTATCCGAAATGGGCGTTGATCGGAACAGGCTGGATGAGTTGACCGAAATGGCGATGGAAGACCCAAGCTGCGGCGGCAACCCGGTTGTAATGACAGTTCAAAATACCCGCGCCTTGTTTGACGCCTGCATGTAAGGATCAGCCATGTCCGCGCCAATCAAAGTAGAAATCGCCGTGATCGGCGCGGGGGTGGTCGGCCTTGCCGTGGCGCAAAGATTGCAGGCGGCGGGGCGCGAGGTTGTGCTGATCGACCCCGCCGATCCCGGATCAGGCGCGTCCTATGGCAACGCGGGCACTATTGCCGATTACGCGGTGATGCCGGTGGGCACGCCCGATGTTTTGCGAAATCTGCCGTCGCTTTTGTTCGACCGGAACTCCCCTCTTTCTATTCGCCGTGCGGCCCTGCCTAGCCTCGCGCCGTGGCTTTTGCGGTTCGCGCGGCAATCGCTGCCAGCAGCGGCTAAGCGGAATTCGGAGGCACTGGCGGTACTGTTGGCGGATGCCTGTGATAGCTGGAAAAGGCTGGTGGATGAAATCGGCGGTGCTTTGATTTTGCAGCAAAGGGGGTGTTTGTATCTGTATCAGACGAAAGCTGCGTTTCAGGCGGCTGCGGCGGATATGGCCTACCGACGCGGGTTTGGGATCAAAGTTGAAATGATATCGCCCGCCGAACTGGCGGTTCTGGAACCGGGATTACCCCCGGTTGAAGGCGGTGCAGCGTTCTTTCCGGGCGCGGTTTTTCTCAATGATCCGGGTCGGATGATGGGGCTTTTGGCGGCTGGCATCCCCCATGTTCGGGCGCGGGTGAATTGGCTGGGGCGGCGGGATGGCGGGGTGTTTCTTGCGGGGGATGGCCTGCAAATGCAGGCGGGCCGCGTCGTGATCGCGGCGGGGGCGCATTCTAAAACGCTGGCAAGGATGGCGGGCGATAGGGTGCCACTGGATACCGAGCGGGGCTA
>JACMNW010000118.1 GCA_014378345.1 Pseudorhodobacter sp.
CGGCCGCCGCCCAGGATGTTGTTGCTGCTAATGATAAAACAGCCCAGCCTGATCTTATGGGCAGGCTATATCGCCCTGAGGCGTTGGATGTGCCTGTGTTAGTGTCGCGCGACGGGCCAATTTCTTCGATTGATCCGGGCGTGAACGCTGCGGCTTTGGCCAACGCTGATGTAGCGTCACCCGGGTTTGAGGATCAGGCAGCGGCGATTGATGCTGCAATTCAGGTGGTTGCGGCAAATGCGCCAGCCGTTGAATTGCTGGCGGTGCGGCCATCATGGGTGCGGGTTCAATCTGCCGATGGAACTGTGCTGTTTGAAAAAAATCTTGATGCGGGCGAACGGTATGTTGTGCCGCAACTTGAAGAACCTGCCCTATTGCGGGCCGGAAACTCTGGGTCGGTGTATTTTGCCGTCAATGGGGTGACTTACGGCCCGGCGGCACCCGGCGCCCAGGTGGTCAAGAATGTGGTGCTGTCACCCGAATCGTTGATGGCAGCATATGTTGTGGCGGTTCCAACTGCCGATGTTGATCTGGCGCGGTTTGTTTCAATTGAAGCAAGCGATCTGATAGACACGCTTGTGCCTCCCCCTGCAGAATAGCAAGACGCGGCGCAATTTTGCCGCGGTGGAGGTTGCTGTGCGGATGAGCCGCAGCTATCTGTTTCAATGAAAAAGACATAATGAGGCATAGTCGATGTCGCTGAATTCAATCCGGCCGTGGCGCAACGTGTACCGGCGTACATCGCGGCAGATCAGCGTTGGCAAGGTTCTGGTCGGGGGCGACGCGCCGATATCAGTGCAGACCATGACCAATACCTTGACCACAGACATCAAGGCCACGATTGAACAGGTGCAGCGCTGTGCGATTGCGGGTGCTGATATTGTGCGGATATCTACCCCAGATCAGGAAAGCACGCGCGCTTTGCGGGAGATTGTGGCGGAAAGCCCGGTGCCGATCGTTGCAGATATCCATTTTCACTACAAACGCGCGATTGAGGCGGCACAAGCGGGGGCGGCTTGTCTGCGGATCAACCCGGGCAATATTGGCGATGCCAAGCGGGTGGCCGAGGTTATTCGTGCGGCCAAGGATCATGGCTGTTCGATTCGCATAGGGGTGAATGCAGGGTCGCTGGAACGGCACTTGCTGGAAAAATACGGCGAGCCATGCCCCGACGCGATGGTAGAAAGCGGTCTTGATCATATCAAGTTGCTGCAGGACAACGATTTTCATGAATTCAAGATATCGGTAAAAGCATCTGACGTGTTTATGGCTGCTGCCGCGTATCAAAAGCTTGCTGAAGCTACGGATGCACCCATACATCTGGGGATAACCGAAGCGGGTGGATTGGTGTCCGGCACGGTAAAATCCGCCATCGGATTGGGCAACCTGCTGTGGAATGGGATTGGCGATACCATCCGGGTATCGCTGTCTGCCGACCCGGTGGAAGAGGTTAAAGTTGGCTTCGAGATATTGAAATCGCTTGGTCTAAGGCACCGGGGTGTCACGATAATTTCGTGTCCGTCCTGTGCGCGCCAAGGCTTTGATGTGATCAAGACAGTGTCGGCATTGGAAGACCGTTTGGCGCATATAACCACTTCGCTTAGCTTGTCGATCATTGGCTGTGTGGTCAACGGGCCGGGTGAGGCGTTGATGACCGACATCGGCTTTACTGGCGGTGGTGCAGGGTCGGGTATGGTCTATCTGGCGGGCAAGCAGGTGCACAAGCTGGGCAACGAAAAGATGGTCGATCACATTGTTGAATTGGTGGAAAAGAAAGTGGCTGAACTGGATGCCGAAGCTGCGGCCGAGGCTGCGGAATAGTCAGCCTTTCCGTTCGTCAGCAACAATTTCGCGCATGCCATCAAGCGGCACATAGCCCCGAATCAAGGCCTTTTGAACCACAAAAGTCGGTGTGCCGTCGATCTGCATCGCAGTCCCAAGGGCGCGGTTGGCGGCAATAACATCTGTCACTTCAGACGTTTGCATCCGGGCGTTAATGGCTGCGGGATCAAGGCCCAAATCGGCGGAAATTTTATCGAGTGCCGCGGCTGTTATGTCGGCACGCATCACCATGAGTGTCTCATGTGCAGACTCATAGGCCGCGTCGCCGCCGAGTTGGTGCACAGCAATCGCGAAGCGGGATGCAAGATCGGATTCCTCGCCAAGTATTGGATATTCCTTAAGAATAAAGCGAATATTGCCGTCTGATTTTACCAATTCAGCAATTTCTGCATTCGCCTTTTTGCAATAGCTGCACCGATAATCCATGAATTCGATGATGGTGATATCGCCGTCTTTGTTGCCGCCGACCCAGTCTGTAGCGCTGTTAAAAAGGGCAGCTTTGTTGTCTTGCACAAGATTGACATCAGCCTGTGCCCCGGTCGCGGCATCACGGTCTTTCAGGACCTGAATCGCCTCCATGATGACTTCTGGATTTTCCAGCAAATAGGCGCGAACCTCGTCGCGAAATGCGGCGCGGTCTTTGGCGGAAAGGTCTTCTAAATCAGCGGCATAGGCTTGGGTGTTAAAGCAAATCGCAAATGTGGCTGCGCATATAGAACGTATCATGGTGTCTCCGTCGCGACGCGGTGCCGCCAAGTTCTTCATTGTGCCCCATGGGGGCTATTTCGCGCAACATTGCATATCGTCGTCGCCAAGGAAACCATACGCCCGCTTGACCAGACCCGCAGCGCGCGACACAGTTGCGAAAAATATAGAGGCGGCGGGATGCAGGTTACAAATCACGGGGTGGTGATCCATGCATTTGGGTGGTCGTTCAAGGCGCGGTTGGCCAAATTTGTTAGGGCTTTTATCTGTGCTTTATCCGTGCTTTTTGCGTGCTTTCTTGTGGCGCCGCAGATCAGTGCCGCGCAAGATTTGTCGGTGCTGGCAAAGCTTGATGTTGCTGAAACGTCGTTTGGGGATACCGGGCCCGATGTCGAGGTTGTGCTTGCCCTTTCGCAACCTGTGCCCTGGCGCACGCGGGTCTTGGCCGATCCACCAAGATTGATATTGGATTTTCGCGAAGTTGATTTCGGACCGATTGCAAATGTTCCGGTGCGATCAGCCCATATCAAAGCCGTTCGCGCTGGGATTTTCAGGCCCGGATGGTCGCGCTTGGTGTTGGAATTGGACGGGCCCTACATGGTTACACGGGCTGAAATGGGCACCGAAGGCGCGCAGGTTCACGTCATTGTGCGGCTTGGTCCCGTGGATGCCGCCGTTTTTGCGAAAGCTGCGGCTGTGCCGGAACCATTGGATTGGGCATTGCCGACCCCCACAACGCCTTTGCGCCCCACGCAGGACAAGAACGACAGGATGGTCGTGGTGCTTGATCCGGGGCATGGCGGCATTGACCCCGGGGCAGAACGAAACGGTCAATCGGAGGCCAAGCTGATGTTGGCGTTCGCGCAGCAGTTGAAAGAGCTGTTGCTGCGGGAAGGGGTGTTCAAAGTTGTGATGACGCGGGAGGATGATATTTTTGTGCCGCTGGAAACGCGCATCTCAATTGCGAGGGCAGAAAGCGCGGATTTGCTGATCTCACTTCATGCGGATGCGCTGGAGGAGGGGGAGGCCGTTGGCGCAGTTATCTACACGTTGTCGGGCGAGGCAAGCGAAGCCGCAGCATCCACTTTGGCAGAACGCCATGACCGGAATGATTTGTTGGCGGGGGTCAATCTGGCGGGGCAGGACGATCTGGTTGCAACGGTTTTGATGGATATGGCGCGCACTGAAACAGCACCCAGAACGGCGCGCTTGGCGGCATCCTTGGAAGAGGCGATGAAATCGGCTGATCTGAAAATGCACCGGGTACCGTTGCAATCGGCCGGGTTTTCTGTGCTGAAATCGCCCGATATCCCATCTGTCCTCATCGAATTGGGGTTTCTTTCAAGCCCGCGGGATTTGGCGCGGCTTACGGATGGCACATGGCGCGCGCGGATGGCAGAGGCAATTCGCGACGGGGTGATGATCTGGGTACAAGAAGATGCGGCCTTGCAAGGATTGCGCTGAAAGTAACCCTATTGTGCGGGCCTAAATAGCGGTGCCGCGTCGCTTGGTTTTGACCTTTGGGGTTTGGGGCGTGTATAAGGTGGTTTGAAATGAATTCGGGGCGGTGTCGGTGATCAGATTTATCGGGTCTTTCTTGGGCGGTATCTTTACCGCACTGACACTGGGCACCTTGTTTGGTGCCTTGACGATTGGTGGCATTTTTTACAGCTATACCCGTGATCTTCCCAGCCATGAAAGTCTTGCCCAATATACACCGCTGACCATCAGCCGGATTTATTCTGGCGAAGGGCAGATGATTGATGAATTCGCCAAAGAACGGCGGTTGTTCGTGCCTGCCGAAGAAATACCCGATCTGGTGAAACATGCCTTTGTGGCGGCTGAAGACCAGCGGTTTTATACCCACCACGGTTATGATGCGACGGGCATGGTTGCGGCGTTTCGCGATGCGATTTTATCGCGCGGGCGCAATGTGCGCGGGGCATCGACCATCACCCAGCAGGTGATGAAAAACTTCCTTCTGTCAGGGGACCGCAGTGCCGAGCGCAAGATCAAAGAGATTATTCTTGCCGTGCGGTTGGAAGAGACGCTGTCTAAAGAAAAAATCCTTGAGTTGTATTTGAACGAGATTTTTCTGGGCCAGAATTCCTATGGTGTTGCTGCCGCTGCGCAAACCTATTTCAACAAAACGCTGGGTGATTTGACGCCGGGTGAGGCGGCTTATCTTGCCACGCTGCCAAAAGCGCCGTCTGAGTTGCACCCGGTTCGTAACAAAGACCGCGCATTGGAGCGCCGCACTTATGTTTTAAATCGTATGGCCGAAGATGGCTATATTACGCCCGCAGTTGCGAAATCAGAAGCGGCGCTGCCGCTTTTGTCCGTTCAGAATGGGGACTATCCGGCGTTCAGGGAATCTTTGCCGCCGCGTGATTACTTCACCGATGAAATTCGCCGCCAGCTTTCCGGCACTTTTGGGGAAGCGGAATTTTTTGGCGGTGGTTTGACAATTCGGGCGACTGTCGATCCCGATTTGCAAAGTGAAGCTGCCAGCGCCTTGCGCACGGGGCTTGAAAAGTTTGATCGGGGCCAAGGCGTGTGGCGCGGCACGCGGCAGGTGATTGCGCCTGAAAAACTGGGGTCGCAGGCAGATTGGCGTGCGGCACTGTTGGAATTGAAGCTGCCGCGCGATGTGGCCGGATGGCATCCGGCAGTGGTGCTTGAGGTGGGCGATGACCGCGCCCGTATTGGCATTGAAGGGGTCAAGGAAACTGAGGGTGGTGATTTCATTCCCGCCGAAGATGTGACTTGGGCGCGCAAACGGCTTGAAGACGGCAGTTTGGGCAAGAAGGCCAAGACACCGGGCGATCTGGTAATGGTGGGGGATGTGGTTTTGGTGCGGGCCGTGACCAAGGACGAGGACGGCAGTTTCCTGCGTTGGTCCTTGCGCCAAGTGCCTGAAGTGCAAGGCGGCTTTATGGCGATGGACGTGAACACGGGCCGTGTTCTGGCGATGCAGGGTGGGTTTTCGTATCAGGATTCGACCTTTAACCGGGCCACGCAGGCCACGCGGCAACCGGGATCCAGCTTTAAACCGTTTGTCTATGCGGCAGCACTTGATTCAGGGTTTTTCCCGTCAACCATCGTGGTTGATGCCCCGATTGAAGTTGATACACCACAAGGGCTGTGGCGGCCCAAGAATGCGTCAAACCAATTCTACGGACCCACGCCGATGCGCACCGGGATCGAACAATCGCGCAACTTGATGACGGTGCGGATTGCCCAGGAAATCGGGATGCAGACAGTGGCAAGCTATGCCGAACGGTTCGGCGTGTATGACCGGATGGATCAGTTTTTGGCAAATTCGCTTGGGGCGCAGGAAACCACGCTGTTCAAGATGGTGGCCGCCTATGCCATGTTTGCCAATGGCGGCGAACGGGTGGAACCCACGCTGGTGGACCGGGTGCAGGACCGCAACGGCAAAACAATATACCGCCATGATCAGCGCACTTGCGACGATTGCCGCACTGCCAGCCTTAAACCCGGAGTGGTGCCACAAATTACGTCAAATCGCGAACGGGTGATGGACGCGATTACTGCCTATCAGCTGACGTCGATGTTGGAGGGCGTGGTGCAACGCGGAACCGCGCGCGGGATCAACCTGCCGGTGCCATTTGCCGGCAAAACCGGCACGACCAATGATGCCAAGGATGTGTGGTTCATTGGATTTACATCAAACATCGTGGCCGGGTGTTATATCGGGTTTGACCAGCCACGCACGCTGGGTAGCGACGCGTCCGGGGCCGGGTTCTGCGGACCTGTGTTCCAATCGTTTATGCAAACAGCAGTCAAGAAATATGGTGGCTCGAAGTTTTTGGTGCCACCGGGCGGATACTTTATGAATATGGACCGCTTTACAGGATCGCCGCTGCCCGAAGGGGCCGTGGGCGATAATGTTGTGGCGGAATACTTCCGCGACGGTGAAGAGCCTTTGTTTGGAGTGCTGGTCGATGGTGGTTTTGGCATGGGTGAAAACCTGCCACTGTTTGCATATGGTGAAACCGGTGGCGATGAAGGTGGCACAACGGTTACAACAGCGACGGGTGCAACCAAGGTCATTCCCGGCAAAGCAGATTTTGGCACGGTCAGTTCGGGTGGGCTTTATTAACCCGCGTGTCACGGCCTTGCCCGCACCACACCTTGCCGCTATCACACGGCAAACATATGCTTAAGGACCTGATGCCATGCGCGCCGAGACGTTGAACAATGTGGAGGCAATCCGCAAATCTGTGAAGCTGCTGGCGCAGCGGATGGATTACGAGACGGCGTCGCATCGGCTGGAAGAATTTGACGCACTGATTGAGGCGCCAGATCTGTGGAATGACCCCGCCAAGGCGCAAAAGCTGATGCGCGCGCGCCAAGGACTGCTGGATGCGCTGTCAACTTACAAGCTGATATCAACTGGCTTGGCCGACAATGTGGAATTGATTGAACTTGGCGAGGCCGAGGGCGATGAAGAGATTATCGCGGAGGCCGAAACATCTTTGAAGGCCTTGGTAACGCTGGCTGCAGCAAAAGAGCTTGAAGCGTTGTTGGATGGCGAGGCGGACGGCAACGACACGTTCCTTGAGATCAATGCAGGCGCTGGCGGCACGGAAAGCTGTGACTGGGCCAGTATGCTGGCGCGGATGTATGTGCGTTGGGCGGAAAAGAAGGGCTACAAGGTTGAATTGCAGGCAGAAAGTGCTGGTGATGAAACTGGGATTAAGTCTGCGTCGTATAAGATCAGCGGAACCAATGCCTATGGATGGCTAAAGTCTGAATCCGGCGTGCACCGCCTTGTGCGGATATCGCCCTACGATTCGGCGGCCAAGCGGCATACCTCATTCAGCTCGATCTGGGTATATCCGGTGGTGGATGACAACATCGAGATTGATATTCCGGCGAATGACATTCGGATTGATACCTACCGTTCGTCAGGAGCAGGCGGGCAGCACGTCAACACCACCGATTCCGCCGTGCGCATTACCCATATTCCGTCTGGCATTGTGGTGACGAGTTCGGAAAAATCGCAGCACCAGAACCGGGCCAACTGTATGGATGCGTTGAAGTCGCGGCTGTACCAAGTGGAGATGGACAAGCGCAACGCATCAATTAACGCGCAGCATGAAAGCAAGGGTGACGCCGGGTGGGGCAACCAGATCCGGTCTTATGTCTTGCAGCCTTATCAGATGGTCAAAGACCTGCGCACGCGGTTTGAGACGTCCGATACCAGCGGTGTCCTGGACGGTGATCTGGATGGTTTCATGGCGGCGACGCTGGCTATGCAGGTATCCGGCAAGTCGCGGTCAGAGGCGATGGGCGACGATTGATACATCGGCCAGCTTTTAAAATACAAAGGGCACCGCTTGGGTGCCCTTGTCCGTAAATCGATCTGTGGAAAATCAAGCGCCGTCCGTTGCCTTGGTAATGGCCGGAGGGGGTGCTGCAAGTGCCGGGCGGCTGTTGGCCAGCGGATCTTCCTGACGTTGTACAGAGCCTTCGAAATGCGCGCCGCTTTCGATGGCGATGGTCTTGTGGATGATGTCGCCTTCCACCCGCGCGGTTGCGGTCAGGCGCACCTTGAGGCCACGCACGCGGCCAATCACCCGGCCATTTACAACGATATCATCAGCAACAATTTCGCCGCGGATCGTGGCAGTTTCACCAACGGTCAGCAGATGCGCGCGGATATCGCCCTCGACGATGCCTTCGACTTGAATATCGCCCGTGGTTTTCAGATTTCCAATAACAGTCAGATCAGAAGATAATATCGACACTCCGGCCTTTCCTTTCGGCGCACTTGGCGTGAAATCCATCGAAGGCTTTGGGGCCGACATTTCTGGCATTTTTGGCTTTTCAGCGTCTGGCTGCTTTGGGCCCGGTTCGTTGATTCTGCTTTTAGAAAACATCTCGCGCAGCCTTTATGAAGGTCATCGGGTTCACTGCTTTTGCGCCGAAGCGTATTTCATAGTGAAGGTGGGTGCCAGTAGACCGGCCTGAATTTCCCATATCACCGATCCTGTCGCCGCGCGATACCCTTTGTCCAACTTCAACCCGGATTTGCGACAGATGACCGTAGCGCGTCTCAATTCCAAAGTCATGCTGGATCTTGATCAGGCGGCCATAGCCACTTTCCCAGCCCGCGTAGGTTATGGTTCCATCGGCGGTGGCATAAATAGGCGAGCCGTAGTCGCCCGCCAGATCCTGTCCTTCGTGCATCCGGTAACCGCGCCCCATCGGGTCGTTTCTGCCCCCAAAGCCCGAGGTATAGCGGAATGCCGTTTTTACCGGCATCGCAAACGGCGCCTTGAAGGCCGCAATGCGGTAAAGGTTCATCCGGTCAAGGCCCATCAGAATGGCATTTGCCCTGATTTCTTCTGCGCTGAGTGCCGGGCCACTGGTGGAAAGGGTAAGCGGCGACAGGGGGCCGCCCTGGCCGGAATACCCCTTGCGCACTTGCTTCAGCAAATCTTCGGGCGCAAGGCCCGCATCGCGAAACATCTTGTCCAATGGGTCCATGGACACGGTAACGGCTTCTTCAAGTTTCGCGAAAATTGCATCGTTACGAAGTTCCACGCCGCGTTGCGCTATCTGGATTTCGGCCATGTCCGCGCGCACGACATCAGCCGCAAGCTGTTGCGCATCGCGATCTTTTGCCGTGGTACCAAGAGCATCGGTCAAAAACTCCAAGGTGGCGATGGTATCTCGGACGCGGCCGATCTCTGTGCTGGAGGTGCCGCCCTGCTGGGCCAAGGCCAAGGTTGCGCGGCCCGCATCGCCACGCGCTTCGTCGCGTTCATCAATTGTGCGGCGCAGGGTGTTTTGAATCACATCGATGCCGGTTTCCATTTCACGCCGGGCATCCTCGGATGCAAGCAGGCGTGCTTGCATATCGGACACCTGATCCAATGCCAGATTGAACCGGTCCTGCGCGCGAACCGCCTCTTCTGCCCGCAAGTCACGGTCTGTGGAAAGGGCACTTAGCCGTTGCTCATAAAGGCCCTGCTGCATCAATGCTTGTTCACGGCCCGAACCTGCGCCGATAGAATCCATCAGCATCACGGCAGTTGCCACAAGCGTCCATGCCAAAAGGAACGTACCACCGACCAAAGCAATTGCCTGCGTGGTGGGTCGCAACCGTATGAAGCGCGTCTCTGTATCGGATTTCAAAAACAGCCGCTGTTCAGGCAGATGCCGTTCCAGCGCTGTATTTATCCGGTATGCAAATCGTGTCAGCAATGATGTCATCCGATTTTCGATCATTGGGCAAGGACGCCCTGCAAAGATGCACGACCTCTATCCCCCTGTGTCTGATTAAACAGCCACGCGAAGTACCGCAACAAATTTGACCCTGTCATCCAAAAGCCGTGCAAAATCACGCCATAGTCGGCGAGAATCTGCCGATGCTAACGGTTGGGGCGATCGTAAAAATGGATCATATAAGGGTTTTGGCGGCTTCGGCCAATGGCCAATAGAAATCTGGAGGAATGCCCGCTTCGGCGCGTTTTTCTTCATTGAATGGCGGCTTTAGCGCGCCGTGGAAGTATTTGCGCACCAGGGTATGGAACGCCTCTTTCGGGTCTTGGTCGTGGCGGCCGCAAAGAAAGTTGAACCATTTGGACCCGTAGGCTACATGCGCCACTTCTTCGCGGTAAATCGTCTCCAGTGCCGCCAATGCGCCGGAATCACCTGCTTTGCGAAACACCTCGATCATGGCTGGGGATACGTCCAGTCCGCGCGCCTCTAGCACCATCGGCACAACGGCAAGCCTGCCAAGCAGATCACCCGCCGTATCTTCCGCGGCCCGCCACATGCCGGCATGGGCTGGCATGGCACCGTAAAAACTATCCGCCGCTTCCATGCAATCGCAGATCAGATTGAAATGTTTGGCCTCATCATCCGCCGCTTTGACCCAATCGTCATAATATCCCATCGGCAGGGGGACGTGGCTGTAGCGTGCGATTATATCCCAATGCAGATCTACGGCGTTGAGTTCGATATGGGCCAAGGCGTGCAGCAGGGCCACGCGCCCGGTTGGGGTGCCGGGCCTGCGGCGTGGCACATCGCGTGGGTCCAGCAGAACCGGCACTGCGGGGCGGGCAGGGCGCAGGGGCGGGGCGGCAGTGCCGATTGGCAGTGCAGTGCCACTTGCGCGTGCAGCAAACCAAGTTGCCGCATGCCTGCGCCCAAGGGCGGTTTTTTCGCGCCCATCGGCAGTGGTCAGAACCTGCACCGCCATTTCAGCCAACGACATTGCCATCAAAGCGCCTTTACGGCGGCAAGAACGTCATCGACATGGCCTTTGACCGACACTTTGCGCCAAGCTTGCGCCAAGTTGCCCACGCCATCCACCAGAAACGTCGAACGCTCGATCCCAAAATAGGTTTTGCCGTACATGCTTTTCTCGGCCCAGACGCCGTAATCTTCGCAGGTGGTGCCATTTTCGTCGGACGCAAGGATGATCCCAAGACCGTATTTCTTGCAAAACTTATCATGGCTTTTCACGCTGTCTTTGGAAATGCCGATGACGGTGGCACCAGCGTCGGTGAAATCAGCAAGCCGTGCGGTAAATTCCTGGGCTTCCAACGTGCAACCGGACGTGTCGTCCTTTGGGTAGAAGTAGACGACAACTTTGGCAGGGCGAAGCTGCGATAAGGTAACAGACCCTTCGCCATCACGCGGAAGTGTGAAATCAGGGGCCGGGTTTCCGATGGTTGGCATGGGCATCTCCTTGCTGAAGGCGTTTAACGTACTAGGGGTTTTAGTTGTCTTCGGGCAAAGATAAAGGCAAGCCCAACTTGAAGCGGCTCACACCTAAAATTTTTTGCAGAGACAGATGACCGAACTGGTGCCGTCAGACCCCGTTGCAATCAAGCCGCGAAAGCGTCGGCGTGGAGGTATTGGGCTTTGGTTTCTTATTGGCATGGTTTTCAGTGTTGGGCTGCTGGGTTTTGCGGCGCTTGGCCTTTCTGGCAAACCGCTTAAATTGCCAGTTTGGGCGGTGGCAGAGGTAGAGACGCGGATAAACAACGCCATGTCACCCGTGGCGTCGGACCTGTCTTTGTCTGTTGGTGCGATTGAAGTGATGGTTGACAGCGATTGGGTGCCCCGCTTGGCCTTTGAAGATCTGCGCATTCTTCAGGGCAATGGGACAGCGCTTATGACCCTGCCGGAAGTGCGCACTTCGTTTGATGCCAAAGCCCTGCTGAAAGGCAATATCAGGCCCAAAAGCCTGCGCATCGTTGGGGGCCGCTTTGCGATCAGACGCAATGCGGATGGCAGGCTTGATCTTGATTTTGGCGCGCAAGGCAGCACAACCAGCTGGCGCAGCGTTGCCGAAGTGCTGGACGCTGCCGACAAGGCGTTTTCCGACCCCACTTTGGCTCAGTTGACGACAATCGAGGCCGAGGCCATGACCCTTTCATTGTCGGATGCGCGGTCAGGCCAGCAATGGCAGGCAGGCGACGGGCGGTTGGTTCTGGAAAACCGATCCAGCGAATTGGCGGCACAGATTAGCTTTTCGCTTGCTTTAGATCAAACCAGACCGGCCAGAATTGTAATGACTGCGGTGTCAGACAAGGCCACGTCATCCGCACGGATGACCGCCGCGGTTGACGGTATTGCGGCCCGCGATCTTGCCGCGCAATCGGCTCCGCTTGCGTGGCTTGCGGCGCTTGATGCGCCAATTTCGGGCAGGCTGGCTGCAGCGATTGATGTCAGTGGGCAGTTTGGTCCTTTGGAAAGCACGCTTGAAATCGGGGCAGGGGTTTTGCGGCCAACACCGCAAACGGCGCCCATTGCCTTTGATCGGGCGGGCATGACCCTTGCCTACGACCCGGCGCAGGGGCGGATTGCGATTTCTGCACTGTCGGTGGAAAGCCCGTCGCTGCGACTTGCCGCAACGGGGCAAAGTTTCATCACAGACGATACCGGCGCGTTTCTGTCCGGGGCGTTGATCGGAGCAGAGCCAGCTGCATTTCTGACCCAGATTGCGTTTTCGCAGGTGATGGTTGATCCTGCAGGATTGTTTCAGGCACCGGTCCGGTTTTCGCAAGGATCGCTTGACCTTCGGCTGACGTTAAAGCCGTTTGCCGTTGATATTGGCCAACTGACATTGACCGAGGCGGCAACGCATATGGCCCTGAAGGGGCGGATCGCCGCAGACCCAAAGGGGTGGCGCGTGGCGCTTGATGTAGCGCTTGATCAAATTGAATCGGACAAGTTGATCGCCCTTTGGCCGGTACGTCTGGTGACGAAAACCCGCAACTGGTTGGCATTAAATCTGTTGGACGGCACGCTGTTTGCGGTAAAAGCCGCCGTGCGTCTGGCCCCGGATGAAGAGCCGCGCCTATCGCTTGGGTATAAGTTCTCGGGCACCGAAGTGCGGTTTTTAAAAGCGCTACCGCCGGTGATGTCCGGGTCTGGATATTCAAACCTTGAAGGGCGGAGGTATACTTTGGTTTTGGAAAAAGGCCATGTAACGCCGCCAGTTGGTGGCGATATTGATGTGGCGGGCACCGTGGTAAAAATTCCCGATATCAACCAAAGGCCGAGTTTGGTGGAAGTGACCCTGAAGACGCAAAGCAGCCTGACTGCAGCGCTTTCCTTGCTAAACCAGCCGCCGTTTGAATTTTTGACGAAAGCAAAGCGTCCGGTGGATTTGGGCCAAGGGCGGGCCAATCTGGTGACAGAGCTTCGCTTTCCGTTAAAGCCAAAGGTGCTTTTAGACGATGTAACTTACGCGGTAACCGGGCAAATATCTGATTTTCAATCGGACATACTGGTTCCAAACCGGCGCGTTGTGGCACCTTTGCTGAACGTTATCGCAGGGAAGCAGGGGTTAAACGTGGCAGGTAAGGGCCTGCTGGATACGCTGCCGTTTGATGTAACCTTCGAGCAGCCGTTCGGGCCAGGGGCAAAAGGGCGGGCCAGCATCGCAGGCAGTGTGGCAATTTCAGATGCGGCGCTGCGCGATCTTGGCGTGGCCTTGCCAAACGGAATGATATCCGGGGCAGGGGTGGGACAAATCAAAGTGGATTTGAAGGCAGATCAACCGGCACGCCTTACAATGTCGTCTGACTTGCAGGGGCTTGGGCTGTCGTTGCCAGCACTTGGGTGGTCCAAATCCGCACCGAAAAGTGGCACCTTAAGCGTATCTGCAGTGTTGGGCAAAATTCCCGAAATCACCGACTTAAGTTTGAAAGCTGCAGGTCTTGAGGCGAACGGCGCAATCAAGCTGAACGACGGCGGCGCGTTGGACACGGCGCAGTTTGACCGGGTGCAACTTGACGGATGGATAGATGCGCAGATTGCTTTGAAGGGGCGTGGGCGGGGCCGGGCGGTTGGTGTGTCGATTGCATCCGGAACAGTTGATCTTCGCCGGCTGGCCATACAGCGCGGCAGTGTACCCGGTGCAGAAGACGGGCCGTTAGAGGTGCGTCTTGATCGCCTTATTGTTTCAGATGGCTTTGCACTTACCAGTTTTGTGGGTAGCTTTTCTTCGAAAGGCGGCTTTAACGGCAGCTTTACCGGAAATGTGAACGGGTCTGTTCCTGTCAGGGGAGTAGTGGTGCCGTCTGCACAAGGCAGCGCTGTGCGTATTACATCTGATGATGCAGGGCGGGTGATGGCGGCGGCGGGCATTTTTGCCAATGCGCGCGGTGGCACGTTGGATTTGCAGCTTTTGCCCACCGGGGCAAAGGGCGAATATCAGGGCCGCGCAAAGATTGGCACGATCAGGGTTCAGAACGCGTCGGTGCTGGCAGAGCTGTTAAGTGCCATCTCAGTGGTGGGTGTTTTGGAACAGCTGAATGGCAATGGTCTGGTGTTCAATCAGGCTGATGTGGAGTTCCGCCTGACGCCCGACGCGGTAGAGGTTACCGCCGGGTCTGCAGTTGGGGCATCGCTTGGGGTCTCTGTCGCAGGTATTTACGAAACCGGGTCGAAGGCTTTGGCCATGCAGGGCGTGGTGTCGCCAGTTTATCTTTTGAACGGCATAGGATCATTCCTTGCGCGCAAAGGCGAAGGGCTGTTTGGGTTCAGCTACAAAATCCGCGGCACAGCTGATGCGCCGGTCATAAAGGTCAATCCATTGTCTATTCTGACACCCGGCGTTGTGCGAAGGATTTTTGGCAAACCCGCGCCTGTTTTGCCAAAGGGTAATGGATGAAACTTTCTGATTTTGACTTTGATCTGCCCGAAAGCCTGATCGCTACGCGCCCTGCGCGCCCGCGCACATCAGCCCGGCTGTTGGTGGCTGCGGGGGGCGAAATCCTTGATCGGCATGTCAGCGATCTGGTGGATATTTTTCAACCGGGTGATCGGCTGGTTTTGAACAATACCCGCGTTATCCCCGCGCGCTTGACCGGGCAGCGGGTGCGGGACGGGATCGCGGCAAAAGTTGAGATTACCCTGCTGGAGGCCGAAGCTGGCGCTTGGCGTGCTTTGGCAAAGCCATTGCGCAAGGTGAAGCTTGGCGAAGAGTTGATTTTTTCGGATGATCTGAAGGCCACAGTGGTAGACCGGGGTGAGGCTGATTTGCGGCTTTCGTTCAATCTGACGGGCGAGGCGTTTGATGCAGCGTTAGCCCGGACAGGCATGATGCCACTGCCGCCCTATATCGCGTCTAAAAGGGCTGCGGACGCGCAGGATATCTTCGATTATCAAACCATATTTGCGCGTCATGCGGGCGCGGTTGCCGCCCCAACCGCCAGTTTGCATTTTGATGCAGGCTTGCTGGCGGCCTTGGCCCAGAAGGGTGTTACGTTTACCGAAGTCACGCTGCATGTCGGCGCGGGGACGTTTTTGCCGGTGAAGGTGGAGGATGTTACAACCCATAAAATGCACGCGGAATGGGGTGAGGTGACAGCAGGTGCTGCGGCTGAAATCAATGCAACCCGTGCCGCTGGCGGGCGGGTGATACCGGTTGGCACGACGGCACTTCGATTGATCGAGTCCGCGGCGGTCAGTGGCATTGTGGCCCCGTGGCGTGGGCCTACGGATATTTTCATCTACCCCGGCTACAAGTTTCGTGTGACCAACGCGTTGATGACCAATTTTCATCTGCCCAAATCGACCTTGCTGATGCTTGTGTCGGCGCTTATGGGGCAAGATGCCATTCGCCATATCTATGACCATGCGCTGCGCCACCAATACCGTTTCTTTTCCTATGGCGATGCGTCTTTGTTGATCCCTTAATCATAATAAAGCCGTGCCAGACGGCCCTCAGACGACCGGAGCTGACCCATGTTCAAAGTCCTTGCCAATTCATGGCCGCTGCTGTTGGGCGTGATGCTGTTGATGGTGGGCAATGGCGTACAAAGTTCGCTTTTGGGCATTCGAGGCGCGTTGGAAGGGTTTTCGACCTTTCAGCTATCGGTCGTGATGTCGGCCTATTATCTGGGCTTTTTAGGGGGATCACGGCTTGCCCCGGAAATGATCAGGCGGGTTGGGCATGTGCGGGTGTTTGCAGCCCTTGGATCGCTGATCTCTGCCGTGCTGGTGCTATACCCGCTGCTGCTGGACTGGACGGCGTGGTCTGTGATGCGGGTGCTGATCGGTTTTTCGTTTTCGGTGATCTATGTGACGGCGGAAAGCTGGCTTAACAATACCGCGTCGAATGAAACGCGGGGGCAGGCGCTGTCGGCCTATATGATTGTGCAGATGCTGGGGATTATTGCGGCGCAGGGCTTGTTGGCGGTGGGCGATCCGGTGGGTTTTGGCCTGTTCATAATTCCGTCTGTGTTGGTTTCGCTGGCATTTATGCCGATCCTGCTGGCCGATATTCCCGCACCTACCTTTGTCCAGATTCAACCAATGAGTTTTCGCAGGCTTTTCAAAATCTCGCCCTTGGGCTGTACGGGCATGTTGCTTACCGGTGGTATTTATTCCGCAATGTTTGGCATGTCTTCGGTTTGGGGGGCATTGATCGGGCTGACGATAGGGCAGATCGCTGCTTTTGTGGCCGCGATGTATGTCGGCGGATTGATCCTGCAATACCCGATTGGATGGATTTCGGACCGGGTTGATCGGCGGGTTCTGGTGGTTTGGATGTCGGGTATTGGGGCTGCGGTGATGTTGATCGCAACCCTTTTTCAACTGCCGTTTAATCTGGTTTTGATTGTGGCGCTTTTGCTGGGTGGCACGATCAACCCTCTGTATTCGTTGCTGATAGCCCATACGAATGATTTCCTTGGCCACGAAGATATGGCGGCGGCATCGGCTGGGCTTATCTTTTTGAACGGGTTTGGTGCGATTTTTGGGCCGTTGATTACCGGCTGGTTGATGGGGTTGGTGGGCCCGCGCGGATTCTTTTTGTTTATTGGCGTGTTGTTTGCCGCCCTTGCAGGATATTCGACTTGGCGCATGCTGCGGCGTACCACTCCCGAAGGATCAAGCGGCTATTCCGATCTTTCGCCAACGGCATCGTCGCTTGCCGTGGGTGCGGTCTTGGAACTGGAACCTCGTCGCATACGGGACACAAATGCCAGCTAAGGATTGCTTGGCTGGTTGCTTCCTGTCACGCTGCCGATGAAACCCATGAGGCATGTATGGCTGATCCGATTGATGTGCTTGATTTCTGGCTGGGCGAAGTCGGCCCGGACGGGTGGTATGCGGCCAGCGACACCCTGGATGCACAATGCCGCGAGCGGTTTTTTGACCTGTGGCAAGCGGCGTTAGACGGCGGCATGGAGCATTGGGTGGACGGCACAGTTGGCACGCTGGCCTATCTGGTGATCTGTGATCAGTTGGCACGAAATATGCACCGCGGTGACGCAAAATCTTTTGCAACAGACCCGCAGGCGCGGGCGGCGGCGCGTGTCGCGTTGGAGAATGGCTGGGATATGGCGGCACCGGAGCCAGAGCGGCAGTTTTTCTATTTACCCTTCATGCACAGTGAAGATTTTGCTGATCAATTGCTTTGTGTCAGCTTATTTCGCAACAAGATGCCGGAAAGCGGGGCTGAACAGGTTTTACATGCCCGCGCGCATGAAAACATTATCCGGCGTTTTGGCAGGTTTCCGTTTCGCAATGCGGCCTTGGGGCGCAACAACACGGCAGAGGAAGCACAGTTTATGGCGGAAGGTGCTTACGGCGCGGTGGTGCGCGCCATGAAGGCCAGCCATGCAACCAGTGCATAGACCTACGCCTGCACCTGTATTGCTTGAAAAAAGAAAGTAGTTTAGTGCCAAACTACTTTTTCTGAGGAGGGAAAGATGGCTGCCCAGAACTTTGATATGATCGTGATTGGTGCCGGACCGGGCGGGTATGTGGCTGCAATTCGCGGGGCACAGCTTGGGTTGAGCGTGGCCATTATTGAGCGTGAAAGTTTGGGCGGGATTTGCCTGAACTGGGGCTGCATCCCGACCAAGGCCATGTTGCGGTCTGCCGAAGTCTTTCACCTGATGCACCGCGCCAAGGAATTCGGGCTGTCTGCCACGGGGATCAGCTATGATCTGGATGCCGTGGTCGCGCGGTCCCGCGGGGTGGCAAAACAACTGTCAGGTGGCATTGGTCATTTGATGAAGAAGAACAAGGTCACAGTGTTCATGGGGGTGGCGACTTTGCCTGCCAAAGGCAAAGTGTCGGTGAAAACCGAAAAGGGCGTGGACGAATTAACGGCAAAGTCGATTATTCTTGCCACTGGTGCGCGCGCCCGCGAATTGCCGGGGCTGGAAGCGGACGGCGATCTGGTTTGGACCTACAGGCACGCACTGGTTGCCAAGCGGATGCCAAAGCGGTTGTTGGTCATCGGCTCGGGTGCGATTGGCATTGAATTTGCCAGCTTCTTTAACACGCTTGGCAGTGACACCACAGTGGTCGAGGTGATGGACCGGGTGCTGCCAGTGGAGGATGCAGAAGTGTCTGCCTTCGCCAAGAAGGCGTTTTTGAAGCAAGGCATGAAAATCCTTGAAAAAACCACGGTGAAGAAACTGGACCGCAGCCCCGGCAAAGTGGTGGCGCATCTGGAATCAGCGGCCGGCACAACAACGCAGGAATTTGATACCGTGATTTCTGCCGTTGGCATCGTCGGCAATGTTGAAGGCTTGGGGCTGGAGGCATTGGGCGTGAAGATCGACCGCACCCATGTGGTAACTGATGAATACTGCCGTACGGGCGTGGATGGGCTGTATGCGATCGGCGATATTGCGGGCGCGCCGTGGCTTGCGCACAAAGCCAGCCATGAAGGCGTGATGGTGGCGGAACTGATTGCGGGCAAACATCCGCATCCGATCAAGCCCAATTCGATTGCAGGCTGCACGTATTGCAACCCACAGGTGGCCAGCGTTGGTTTGACCGAAGAAAAAGCCAAAGCCGCCGGTTTTGACATTAAGGTCGGGCGGTTCCCGTTTATCGGCAACGGCAAAGCGATTGCGCTGGGAGAGGCCGAAGGTTTTGTCAAAACGATTTTCGATGCGAAAACCGGGGAAATGCTGGGCGCGCATATGATTGGGGCGGAAGTTACCGAATTGATTCAAGGCTATGTGATTGCCCGCCAGCTGGAGACGACCGAAGAAGACCTGATTGATACAGTTTTCCCGCATCCGACATTATCTGAAATGATGCATGAATCGGTGCTGGATGCATACGGGCGCGCGATCCATTTCTAGCCCGCGCACCGTTTTGTTGGTTGTCGTTCTGTGGGCCGCTGGCCTCGGGGCGGCGGCACAATTTGGCAAGATCAGCGTATTATGTGATCTGTTGGGTGCGCGTTATGCGGGCGATGGCGGGCCAATTCGCATCGGGTTGCTGGTATCGCGGTGCAGAAACGCCGCCGGATTAGCCGCGTTTCGTAAAAAGAAACCTTGCAAAGCACGCATTGTTCATCTTTCGTTCACATTAAGCGATTGGAGACTCGGTCTGACTGACCTATGTAAAACTTCGCGGTGTTAGGGGCAGGTTATGGCGGAACAAAAGTTCATTGAGGTGCGCGGTGCGCGCGAACACAATCTGAAGAACGTGGATGTGAACATTCCGCGCGATCAGCTGGTGGTCATCACCGGGCTGTCGGGATCTGGCAAATCATCTTTGGCGTTTGATACAATCTATGCCGAAGGCCAGCGCCGTTATGTGGAAAGCCTGTCGGCCTATGCGCGGCAGTTTCTGGATATGATGGGCAAGCCGGATGTGGACCATATATCTGGTCTGTCACCTGCGATTTCGATTGAGCAGAAGACCACCTCGAAAAACCCAAGGTCCACTGTCGGCACGGTGACCGAGATTTACGATTACATGCGTTTGCTGTTTGCCCGCGTCGGCACCCCGTTCAGCCCGACGACCGGCCTGCCGATCACGGCACAGCAGGTGCAGGATATGGTTGACGGCGTGATGGCGATGGCCGAAGGCACCCGCGCCTACCTTTTGGCCCCCATTGTGCGGGACCGGAAGGGCGAGTATCGCCGCGAATTTCTGGATCTGCGCAAGCAGGGCTTCCAGCGCGTCAAGGTGAACGGCGCATTTCATGAATTGGAAGACGCGCCGGTTCTGGACAAGAAACTGCGCCATAATATCGACGTGGTGGTTGACCGGATCGTTGTTAAAGACGGCATTCAAACCCGGCTCGCCGACAGCTTTCGCACGGCGTTGAATTTGGCCGATGGTATCGCCATTTTGGAAACCGCCCCTGCGGAAGGTGAAGGCGACCCGGTGCGCACCACCTATTCCGAAAAATTCGCGTGCCCGGTATCCGGCTTTACAATTCCCGAAATTGAGCCGCGCCTGTTCAGCTTTAACGCGCCATTTGGCGCTTGCCCGGTGTGTGATGGCTTGGGTGTGGAATTGTTCTTTGATGAACGCCTTGTTGTGCCGGATCAAGGCCTTACCCTGATGCAGGGGGCGTTGGCCCCTTGGGCGAAATCGAAATCGCCGTATTTTACCCAAACGATTGACGCGCTGGCAGTCCACTACAAATTTGACAAAAAGACCAAATGGAAAGACCTGCCCGAGAGCGTGCAAAACCTGTTCCTGCATGGGTCTGGCAAAGAAGAAATCACCTTCCGCTATGATGAAGGCGGGCGCATTTACCAAGTGGCGCGCGTGTTCGAAGGTGTGATCCCCAACATGGAACGCCGCTACCGCGAGACGGATAGTACCTGGAGCCGCGAGGATATGGAACGGTTTCAGAACAACCGCGCCTGTGGGGCCTGTGGTGGTTTCCGCCTGAAGCCGGAGGCTTTGGCCGTGAAAATTGCCGGACTGCATGTGGGGCAGGTGGTGAAAATGTCGATATCCGAGGCGCATGGCTGGATATCGACGGTGCCGGAAAATCTGACGGGTCAGAAGAATGAAATCGCCAAGGCGATTCTGAAGGAAATCCGCGAACGGCTTGGGTTTTTGGTGAATGTCGGGCTGAATTACCTGACGCTTTCACGCAATGCTGGCACGCTTTCGGGCGGCGAGGCGCAGCGCATTCGGCTTGCCAGCCAGATCGGGTCTGGATTGACGGGCGTTTTGTATGTGCTGGATGAGCCGTCGATAGGTCTGCATCAACGCGATAATGACCGTCTGCTGACCACACTGAAAAACCTGCGTGATCAGGGCAATTCGGTGCTGGTGGTGGAACATGACGAAGACGCTATCCGCGAGGCGGATTATGTATTCGACATGGGGCCGGGGGCCGGGGTGCATGGGGGGTCGGTGGTATCACACGGCACACCGGCCGAAGTTGCCGCTGATCCCTTGAGTTTGACCGGGCAGTACCTGTCTGGCGCGCGGTCCATTGCAATTCCGAAAACCCGGCGGAAGGGAAACGGCAAGAACATCAAGATCATAGGGGCAACGGGCAACAATCTGCAAAATATCACAGCAGAGTTTCCCCTTGGGCAGTTTGTTTGCGTCACTGGCGTATCTGGGGGTGGCAAATCCACGCTGACGATTGAGACGTTGTTCAAGACGGCATCGATGCGGCTGAATGGTGCCCGCGAAACGCCTGCGCCCTGTGAGACGATCCTTGGCTTTGAACATCTGGATAAGGTGATCGACATTGATCAACGCGCGATTGGCCGCACGCCAAGGTCTAACCCCGCGACGTATACCGGGGCGTTCACCCCCATGCGCGAATGGTTCGCAGGTCTGCCCGAATCCAAAACGCGGGGCTACCTTCCGGGGCGGTTTTCGTTTAACGTCAAAGGCGGGCGGTGCGAAGCCTGCCAAGGTGACGGACTGATCAAAATTGAAATGAATTTCTTGCCGGATGTCTATGTGACCTGCGAGACGTGCAAAGGGCATCGCTACAATCGTGAAACACTGGAAATTAAGTTCAAAAACAAAAGCATAGCCGACGTTCTTGATATGACGGTTGAAGAGGCGCAAGGCTTTTTCCAAGCTGTGCCCAGCATTCGCGAAAAGATGGATGCGCTGGTGCGGGTTGGGCTTGGCTATATCAAGGTGGGCCAACAGGCGACCACGCTTTCGGGCGGCGAGGCGCAGCGGGTGAAGTTGTCAAAAGAATTGGCGCGGCGGGCAACGGGGCGAACGCTGTATATCCTGGATGAACCAACCACCGGGCTGCATTTCGAAGACGTGCGCAAGCTGTTGGAAGTGCTGCATGAACTGGTCGACCAAGGCAACACGGTTGTGGTTATTGAACACAACCTTGATGTGGTGAAAACCGCCGATTGGGTGATTGATATTGGTCCTGAAGGTGGCGATGGCGGCGGCGAGATTGTTGCCGTAGGGTCGCCCGAGGCTGTGGCGAAGGTGGACAAAAGCCATACCGGGCGGTATCTGAAGGACATGCTGAAAGTTCGGCGGGTTGCTGCGGAATAAATGTCATGACGCCATTGGATGACGCCCATGCTGCGATGATGCAGGATGAAGATAGCGATGCGGCGCGTCTGAAATTCTATTCCAAACTGGCGGACACAGAATTGTTCGTGCTGCTGGACAGCGTTGAGATTGAAGATCAGGTGACGCCGCGTTTGTTTGAACTGGAAGACGGCCCCGTTGTGCTTGCCTTCGATCTGGAGGAACGTCTTGCAGCCTTTGTTGGCGGGCCTGCCCCTTATGCGGCATTGCCGGGCCGGGTTATCGCCGCACAACTGGCTGGGCAGGGGGTTGGTCTTGGGCTGAACATCGGGGATGCGCCGTCTTCCATCATTCTGCCGCCTGAGGTGATGGCTTGGCTGACAGCCACCCTTGGCGCAAAACCTGTACAGGTTGCGGCCACACCGCAGGGCTTTTCACACCCATGGGCGGTGCCTGCCGAGGTGACCCAACGGTTGATGGAAAAGCTGTCGTCAACGCCGGGGCTGGCGGACGCGGTGTTGTTGGCAGAGGTGGTTTACGAGGGTGGGCGACGCGGGCATATCCTTGCCATTCTGGGGGCAGATGCCGGGGCGGAAGCTGCACTAAGCGGGGCGGTGGCGGAAGCATTGGTATTTTCAGGCATAGATATGGCCGAAATGGACGTGGTGTTTCTGACAGCGGATGATCCGCGCGCCAAGATGATGGCCGAAGTGGCCTTGCGCCTTGATCTGCCAAAACCTGCGGCGCAAGCGCACCCGATGGCCCTGGTTCCCGGAATGAACCCGGAAAAGCCGCCGATTTTGCGCTAGGTGAATGGGGTATATTAATACCTATTTTATAAGCTATTGTTTTATAACAACTTAATGCACTTAATTCATCTTGACCTGCGCCTGCCCATGCGGGATACACCTCCATCTGATCTTCCGGGGCATAGTCCTCGCTTTACCTGATGGGTACCTGACATGAAAACCTTCTCCGCTACTCCGGCGGACATCGACAAAAAGTGGATCCTCGTTGATGCCGAAGGCATCGTTCTGGGCCGTCTTGCGTCGATCGTCGCCAGCATCTTGCGCGGCAAGAACAAGCCTACCTTCACACCGCACATGGATATGGGCGACAACGTGATCGTCATCAACGCCGACAAAGTGCAAATGACCGGCAACAAGCGCGCCGACAAGCGCTACTATTGGCACACCGGCCACCCGGGCGGCATCAAGTTCCGCACGGCGGCGCAAGTGCTGGATGGCGCGCACCCGGAACGTGTTGTGGTCAAAGCAGTTGAACGCATGATCACCCGCAACCGTCTTGGCCGTGTGCAGATGACCAACCTGCGCGTTTATGCGGCAGCCGAGCATCCCCATGAAGCCCAGCAGCCCACCGTTCTTGACGTGGCATCGATGAACCCCA
>JACMNW010000119.1 GCA_014378345.1 Pseudorhodobacter sp.
TCGTGTCGGGGGGGTTAGCGCGCTGATGCCCAAAAGGTGTTCCTTTACGGTTGATCTATGCCCTATCAATGTGCGTCTGAACCCTGCATTCGGCAAGCCCCATTACGGGCTTAACCAACAATTATCCCACCAATGCCGAAAATTTCATCAAACCGTCACACCAAACCCGGCCCGCAAGCTTAGTTGCTGCGGCGCGGCTTCGGCACGAAATCCGGAAAATCATTGTCTTTCGACTGGTATCGCCCCAGCACCGTGCCGGGCGGATATTTGCTATCACATACCGGCTTGCCGGTTTCGGGGTTCACACGCGGGGTGGAATACCCCTCTACTCCGTCATCCTTGATCCAGATTTGGCACCCGTCGCCATCATAAGCGATGGCAAATCCGCCCTCAGGCAAAGACCGGGCATCGTTTCCAGTATCGTAGGGTCGTGCGATCACGGTGTTCGGATCACCCCGATCAAGCTGGTAACCACAGCCCGACGCAAGCCCCGCCAAAGCGCCCAAAACCACAAATGCCCGCACCATGCCCGCCCTCATTGGTAACACACCAGTTCAACGCGCCGATTGGCGGCGGATCCTTTCGCCGCTTTCGGATAGCGCGCGCCGCCGCCGATCGCTTCCACCACCTGCGCACCCGATGCTTTTGCCACCCCGGCCACTGCTGACGCCTGCGCTTGCGTCAAACGCTCCGCCGCGGCCTTGCCACCTGCCCCATCACTATGGGCATAAATCGTGTAGGCCTGCGCATCCTCTTCGGCAAAGAACGCACGCAGATCAGCCTCTCCCGCCCGGGAAAGCGTCACGCCATCCGCACCGAACAGACTGTCACTGCTTTCCACAAAACACGCATGTCGCTTCAAACACACTGCACGCCCCGTCTTTGGGTTTCGGCGCGGCACCATGTAACCTTCAAACCCGCCATCCGCGTACCAATGCATGCAACCGTCACCGTCGATCCACAGGCCCCAGTCTATTTTGCCGCTCGGTTGATCACTGGTCTGTGCCGCCGCAGGCAGGCCAGACAGCAACCCAAACATCAAGACCAGTGCCACGATGCTCCGTTGCAATGCCCAAAGACTACTAAATCGCATAGACCACTCCCGAACGTCCGCCCCAGCAACCCCTGATGTGCGAAACCAATCCTGTAAAGAAAAATCTAGACCTAAATGGCAAAGCTAGCGATCAATGCGCGCGCCCGCCAACGAATTGGCCGACGCCGCTGTAATACGTACCCGCACCAGATCACCCGCCTTACCGCTCGCATCCTGCACATGCACCATATGCAAATGGTCCGATTTCCCCATCATCTGCCCCGGCATCCGCCCCGGCTTTTCGTAAAGCACATCCACGCAGTGCCCCACCATGGCCTGCTGAACATCGCGCTGTTGCTGTGTCAACAAAGCCTGCATTTCCGCCAAGCGCGCATCGGCCACTGCCACATCCACCGCCGCCTTTTCCGCTGCCGGCGTTCCCGGCCTGGCTGAATACTTGAACGAATAGGCCATCCCGAACCCCACCTTGCGGATCAGATCCATCGTGGCCGCAAAATCCGCATCCGTCTCGCCGGGGAAACCCGCGATAAAGTCCGAACTGATCAAAATATCCGGCCGCACCGCCCGAACCCGGTCAATCACCCGCAGATAGTCGTCAACCGAATGCTTGCGGTTCATGGCCTTCAGCACCCGGTCGCTACCCGATTGCACCGGCAAATGCAGATACGGCATCAGCTGGGGCAAATCGCCATGCGCCGCGATCAGATCATCTTCCATGTCATTGGGATGGCTGGTGGTGTAGCGCACCCGCGCCAACCCGTCGATCTGCGCCAACGCCCGGATCAACCGCGCAAGCCCCCAGTCGCCGCCCACACCCGCGCCATGATACGCATTCACTATCTGCCCCAGCAAGGTGATATCCCGCCCACCCTTAGCCACCAGGCCGCGCGCTTCCTCAAGGATCCGCGCCACTGGGCGGCTGACCTCAACCCCCCGCGTGTAGGGCACCACGCAAAACGCGCAAAACTTGTCGCAGCCTTCCTGCACCGTCAAAAACGCCGTCGGCCCGCGCGTCACTTTGCGCTCCGGCAAGTGATCAAACTTGTCCTCCGCCGGAAAATCGGTATCCACCACCGGCCCCTCCGCCCGCAGCATCTCCGGCAAACGGTGGTAGCTTTGCGGCCCCACCACCAGATCAACCACCGACGGCATCCGCCGTAAAATCTCGGCCCCCTCGGCCTGCGCCACACAGCCTGCAACGGCGATTTTCACGCCCGGCTTCGCCTGCTTCAAACCCCGCAACCGCCCCAAATCCGAATACAGCTTTTCTGACGCCTTTTCCCGAATATGGCAGGTGTTGATCAACACCATATCGGCGTCATCGACCGTATCCGTCGCCTCATACCCCTGCGCGCCCAGCGTCTCTGCCATGCGTTCACTGTCATAAACATTCATCTGACAGCCATAGGTTTTGATGAACAGCTTCTTCGCGTCGGCCATAAGGTGCACCCCGGTGTAAGCCCAACCTTCTACAAACCTTTCCCCTTATCCGCAATCACACGCCAATCCATTTGACCTTTCATGCAGCTTAGGTGACTCTGCCAAAAACCAATCAAAAGGCCCAAGCCTTGCTCTACCCCGATCTCACCACCTTTCTTGCCACTGCCAAAGCGGTCCTTACAAAAGGCCCGATTGCAATTATCATGGCCGAAGATGCAATCGAGGTTGATACCACCATCCGCCACCACCTCGTCGCTGGCTTCAAAGCCGTGCTGCTGCTAGCCCCCGATGAAATCCCGATCACCCCGGACCTGACCGATAAAATCCACCGCATCACCCACAACGTCCATGCCGAAGCAGCCCTGCCCGATGCCGTGAACCGCCTGATAGATGCCGCCGCAGGCCAGTGGCTTTACACCTGCTACAACGCTGAATACCTGTTCTTCCCGTTCTGCGAACAGCGCAGCATCGGCGAAATGCTGGCCTTTCACGCCGAAGAACGCCGTGATGCGATCCTGTCTTATGTCATAGATCTTTATGCAGCCGACCTGACCGCCTACCCCAATGCCGTCAGCCTCGAAACTGCCCATATGGACCGCACCGGCTATTATGCCCTTGCCCGAACCGAAGCGGTGAAACCCCACGCGCCAAAAGATCGCCAGCTGGATTTCTTTGGCGGCCTGCGCTGGCGGTTTGAAGAACACATAGCCTGGACCCGCCGCAAAATAGACCGCATCGCTTTGTTCCGCGCCAAAAAGGGCTTGCGCCTGCGCCCCGATTTTACCCTGACGGATGAGGAAATGAACACCTACGCCTGCCCTTGGCACAACAACATCACCACCGCCATCTGTTCTTTCCGCACCGCCAAGGCCCTGCGTGCCAACCCCGGCTCCCGCTTCGCCATCAACACCTTCCGCTGGCAAAACTCGACCGAATTTCACTGGCAGTCGCAGCAACTGATGGATCTGGGCCTCATGGAACCGGGGCAGTGGTTTTAGGAGACGCATCCGCCCCGCACTTTCATTTTGGCCCAAATATCCGCGCCGCAGGCTTCTGCCTTTACCTCCGGCACGGGCGTTGGCCGCTCACAACACCGTGATCGCAAGCCCTGAAACTTCCCCGCATTTCCCCCCGTTCTCTCATCAGACGGCACGCAAACACGCCTGCCGACCAACAGGAGAACGACCATGAAATCCACTTCCTTTGCCCTCGTGCTTGCCATGCTTGCGGCCCCTGCTTTCGCAAACCCTGACGTTGGCGGCGCGCCGATGTTTGAGACAAAGAATATCATCGAAAACGCTGTGAACTCGGCCGATCACACCACGCTTGTGGCTGCCGTCAAAGCTGCTGGCCTTGTTGACGCGCTGATGGGCCCCGGCCCATTCACCGTTTTCGCCCCGGTGAATGCGGCCTTCGAGGCACTGCCCCCCGGCACAGTTGAAACCCTGCTGAAGCCCGAAAACAAAGCCATGCTGACCAAAATCCTGACCGCCCATGTTGTGGCTGGCGATTTTACGGCAGCTGATATTGCCGCCAAGGCAAAAGCCTCCAAAGATGGTTATTTTAACATGAAAACCCTGTCGGGCGATGCGCTGTCGGCCAAAGTGAAAAATGGCAAGGTCTATGTGTTTGACGAATCCGGCAACGCCGCCGTGATCACCATCGCCGATGTGGATCAATCAAATGGCGTGATCCATGTGATCAACAAAGTGCTTTTGCCTAAGTAAAAACCATAAAAGCCGCGCATAAAAAGGGGTGGCGTCAAGCCGCCCCTGAACCCATTTGTCACAACCGTATTTAATCGCCCAAACAGCAGAGCTACGGCACGAAAAATCTTCACACCCAAAAAATTTTGCCGAAAATTTTTCTTCAGACCCGCCGCAACCGGATCACGACATCAACCTTTGCGATCACTGTTCCCGCTGGCGCATCCGGCACGCGGGCGATCTGCAACTGGTCCGCAGGCGCGTCAGTCAACTCGTGGGTATCTTCCCAAAAGAAATGCGGATGATCATCCATACGGGTATCAAAATAACTCTTCGACCCGTCCACCACCACTTCCTGCATCAACCCCGCCTCACAAAACGCTCGCAAGGTGTTGTAGACGGTGGCAAGACTTACCTTTTCATCTGACTGGCCAACGGCCGCATGCAGGCTTTCGGCCGTCACATGGCGGTTTTCGCCATCCCCCACCAAAAGACCGGCAAGGATCATGCGCTGCCGCGTCGGGCGCATATTGCCCCGATCCAACCACGTAGCACATCGGTCCATAACAGTCATTCGGTGGCCTCATCTGCCTTTGACAGTCTGGATATAGTCCGCATATCCCTAACGTTCAAATCTTTTTGTCGGGATCTGCGCCAAACCCGCGTCCTAACGCCTGCAATGCGGCAATCATCATGTTAAACGCGGCCAAACCCCCAATCCACCATCGCCACATCAAGCCTTTCAAGGTATGCCCCAGCCCGCAGCTATCGGGCGAAAACGGCAAGCTTCGGCAAACCACTATCTGCTTTGCAGACAAAAGTAAGTTCGCCACCAGTTGATCAATGTCAGATGTGGGGAAACCGTTCAAAAAAACGGTCGTTTCTGCCGCCCGCCGTACACACATTCCAGAAAATCAAGCAGGTTACCGTTCCAGACACCA
>JACMNW010000120.1 GCA_014378345.1 Pseudorhodobacter sp.
AGCTTGCGCCGCCGACATATCTCGCGCGAAAGTGGACGGCGATGTTGAACTATACGTTCCATTGGAACCAAGCCTTCAAAGCGCTGCCGCAAATGCTGGAAGGCGCGCTTGTGACGCTGCAAATTGCAGTTCTGTCTATGGTTATCGGGCTTATCTGTGCCATCGCGTTGGTGTTATGCCGCCGTTCGGGCAACATGATTCTTGGCGGCTTTGCCAGTATTTGGGTCGAAGTGGCGCGCAACACCCCGGCGCTGTTTCAGATTTACATGGCGCATTTCGGGTTGGGCAATTTTGGCATTCATCTTAGCACCTACATTGCCCTCTTGGCAGGCATCACGTTCAACAACGCGGGCTATTTGGCCGAGAATTTTCGCGGGGCGCTGAAAGCCATTCCTGACAGCCAGCCCCGTGCCGCGCGGTCTTTGGGGCTGACATCCCTGCAGGCGTTTCGGTATATTATGGTGCCGCAAATGTTGCGGGTAGCGTTTTTGCCGATGACCAACCAAATGGTTTGGGCGATTTTGATGACATCACTGGGCGTGACCGTCGGCATGAACATGGATCTTGCCGGCGTCACACAGGAATTGAACGCACGGTCATTTCGCACCTTTGAATTTTTCGCCTTTGCCGCCGTGATCTTTTACCTTTTGACCAAAGCGGTCACGCTGGGTGCCCGGATCATAGCCGCGCGGCTGTTTCGGTATTGAACGGGATGTTTGAAACCGCCCTGACCCTCAACGATCTGTGGTTTCTTGCCAAAGGTGCGGGCATGACGCTGGCCGTGACGGCCGTGTCAGTTGCGGCGGGCACTGCGATGGGGGTGATCTTTGGCGTGATCCGCGCGCAATTTGGCCCCTTTTGGTCTGCACCGCTGACGTTTGTGCTGGATATCTTCCGGTCAGTGCCGCTGTTGATACAACTGGTTTTGGCCAATGCATTTCAGGCCATCGCCAAGTTTGGCTGGGAGCCGTTCACCACATCTTGCGTGGTGCTGTCGCTGTATACGGCGGCCTATTGCACCGAAATTGTGCGCGGCGGTATTGATGCGGTGCCGGTAACAACCCGCCGCGCGGCACGGTCGCTGGGCCTGACATGGGCGCAGGATATGCGATACATCGTGGCCCCGCTGGCCACCCGCGTATCGCTGCCTGCATGGATCGGCCTCACGCTGGGTGTGATGAAGGATTCCGCATTGGTGCTATGGCTTGGGCTGACAGAGCTGTTGAAATCATCGCAAATTCTTGTCACCCGGCTGCAAGAGCCGCTGTTCATCCTGTTGATCTGCGGGGCGATTTATTTCCTGATCAGCTTCCCCATTGCCCGTTTGGGCGGGTATCTTGAAAGACGGTGGTCGCCCAATGATTGAAATAGAAAACCTGCGTAAATCCTTCGGCGCGCTGCAAGTTTTGAAAGGCATCAACCTGACGGTCGCCAATGGCGAAGTTGTCACCATTATTGGCGGGTCGGGGTCTGGCAAATCGACGCTACTGACCTGCATCAATGGGCTGGAGGCGATTGATGGCGGCAGCATCAAAATTGACGGCGTCGAGGTTCACGCCAAGGCGACCGATATCAATAAACTGCGCCAGAATGTGGGGATTGTGTTTCAGCAGTGGAATGCGTTTCCGCATCTGACGGTGCTGGAAGACGTGATGCTGGCGCCGCGCAAGGTGCTGGGCGTGGCCAAACATCAGGCCGAAGAAATTGCTACCAAACATCTGGTCCATGTCGGGCTGGGCGATAAAATCGGCGTGTATCCTTCGCGCCTGTCGGGCGGCCAGCAGCAACGCATGGCCATCGCCCGCGCTTTGGCGATGCAGCCAAAATATATGCTGTTTGATGAGGTAACATCAGCGCTTGATCCGCAACTGGTGGGCGAGGTGCTGGACACGCTGAAAATGCTGGCGACCGAAGGCATGACGATGATCTGCGTGACGCATGAGATGGCCTTTGCGCGCGAAGTCTCCAACAGGGTGGCGTTTTTTCATCAGGGCGTCGTAGCCGAAATTGGTAGCCCTGATCAGATTTTCGGCAGCCCCCAAAATCCTGAAACGCAGAAATTCCTGTCGGGCGTCAGGTAGGGATGCCAGTGCAACCTATCATGATGAGCGCATGGGCAAGCCTGTGTCAGAGCATGACTGGCTGCCAGCAACCCGAGGGTGCCGCCCCCGCCCCTGCCTGCCATGCGTGGCGGTTGTGCCCGCCTGCCCCATTTTCGCAGCAAAGGTTCTGACCATGACAAGCCACACATTTTCTTGCATCGACGGGCATACCTGCGGCAATCCGGTACGGTTGGTGTCGGGGGGTGGCCCTCAATTGCGCGGGGCCACGATGCTGGAACGGCGCGCGCATTTTCTGGCCGAATTTGACTGGATCCGCACCGGTTTGATGTTCGAGCCGCGCGGCCATGATATGATGTCTGGTACCATCCTGTATCCGCCCACCCGCCCCGATTGCGAGGTGGGGGTTTTGTTTATCGAAACCTCGGGCTGTTTGCCGATGTGTGGCCATGGCACGATCGGCACGATCACCTTCGCCATCGAAAACGGCCTGATCACCCCACGTGTGCCGGGTCAGCTGTCAATCGACACGCCTGCAGGCAAGGTGGATATAATCTACCGCCAAGAGGGCCGTTTTGTCGAAGAGGTTCGCCTGACAAACGTGCCAAGTTTTCTATTTGCCGAAGGGCTGACCGCCGAAGTTGAAGGCTTGGGCGAGATTGTCGTGGATGTGGCTTACGGTGGAAATTTCTATGCCATTGTCGAGCCGCAAAAGAATTTCCGCGATATGGCGGATTTCAGTGCAGGCGCGCTGATAGGACTTTCGCCAAAACTGCGCGCAGCACTGAACGCAAAATACGATTTCACCCACCCCGACCAGCCCGCCATCAAGGGACTGTCGCATATCCTGTGGACAGGCAAACCGATCAATCCTGTGGCCCACGCCCGCAATGCGGTGTTCTACGGCGATAAGGCGATTGACAGGTCCCCTTGCGGCACCGGAACATCTGCACGCATGGCGCAATTGGCGTCCAAGGGCAAACTGGCGGTGGGCGATGAATTCATCCACGAATCCATCATCGGGTCGCTGTTTCATGGCCGGGTCGAGGCGGCAACGCACGTGGCCGGTCGCGCGGCGATCATCCCATCAGTTGCGGGCTGGGCGCGGATGACCGGGTATAATACCATCTTTATCGACGACCGTGATCCCTTTGCACATGGATTTGTAGTGACATGACCCTAACTCCAATCGCACGCAGTATCCTTGGCGGCACCGCGAACGGCTTGATCATTGCCACCACCGAGGCGCTAAGTTTTTGGGGCGGCGTTGATCCTGCTTCAGGCCTTATCATCGACGTGCATCACCCGCTGCTTGGCACCTGTATCACGGGTGCCATCCTGCTGATGCCGTCAAGCCGGGGGTCTTGCACCGGATCGGGTGTGCTGCTGGGTCTTTCGTTAACGGGGCGCGGCCCTGCGGCGTTGATTTTTTGCGACGATGAAGATGTGCTCACCCTTGGCGCGCTGATTGCGGCTGAAATGTTTGGACAAAGTCTGCCGGTATTGCGTCTGACGGCTGAGGCTTTCCGCGCCATGTCCACGGCGCAATCGGCGCGCATTTACGCGACAACAATAATTGCGGGTGACCTGTCAATCCCCATCACTCCCCCCGCAGTGGCGACGCTTGACCTGACGCCTGCCGGCCACGCTATGCTTGAGGGCAACAGTGGCGATGCCGTGCAGCAAGCGATGCGGATCATCTGCGCTATGGCGGCCAATCAGGGCGCTGTGCGGCTGACCAGCGTCACCCAGGCCCATATCGACGGTTGCATTTATGCCAGCCC
>JACMNW010000121.1 GCA_014378345.1 Pseudorhodobacter sp.
CTCGACTTTTCGAGGCCCGGAATCTGGCAGGCAATTCACAGGAGAATCAGCATGATCGACACCGCATCACTTCTCGGCCAGTCGCGTGCCAGGGCCGCGCGAGGTGAGCTGCACGTTCACGATCATATGTGCGGGATTTACGACAGCCATGAAGAGCAATATGAACCGGCCTGCAGGTTTCTCATGGCTGGCCTGGAGCGCAATGAACAATGCGGTTATATCGCGGAAAGCCTGACGCCCGTCGAATTCGGTCTACTGTTGAGGGCGCACGGGGTCGACGTCGCTGGATTGACTGCAAGCGGCGCATTGCAAATCATCAGTGGCGAGCAAATGCGAGCCAGGCTCGGTGGCTTCACGCCGGCAGCGATGTTCGAGTTTCTTTCGCTGACTGAACGCAAGGCGCTGGCCGATGGCTACACGGCGTTCAGGTGGGCTGCCGACATGACGTGGTTGAAGAAGGATGGCATTCAAGCGGCGGATATGTTTTTGTACGAGTCGCAGCTGAATAGCTTGCTGGCCCAGCATCGACTTGTGGGCTTCTGTCAGTATGCGCGCGATGATTTCACTGCCGAGCTGCTACTGGCGGCGGCGGAAACGCATCCTCTGCTGGTCTACAACACCACTGTGTGCGATAACTTTTACTATGTCCCGCCCCAAGAATATTTGAAGGCCGATGCGTCCGAGGCGAAACTGACGCGCTACCTCTACAACATCATTACGCGCGAGCGGCTGATGCAGCATTTTTTGTCGGGCCAAATGCCCGAGCCGGAGGACCCGCCCGGCTGAAATACTGACGGGACCGCGCCTTGGTCTGCTGATGGAGCAGGGAATCGTAGCTGAATACAGCGCTCGATTCCCGGCTTTTTTTTATGGCAGCGGATCGGGTGAGAGAGCGCCAGTGGTAGTGAGATGATAAGCCAGGCCAAGTTTTAGGCCGAACTCCCGGTAGGTCAATATTCGATCAGCGCCAATAAGGCGTCGGATACAATCTGCCGCAGTTTGCAGTATTCTTATTTTTTGGAAAATCGGGAGAACAGAGATGAGCGTAGGAAGATTAAACGGCCGGGTAGCGATCGTCACGGGCGCTGCCCAGGGCATCGGTGCAGAATACGCTGCCGCACTGTCGCAAGCGGGCGCTGCGGTGGTTCTGGCTGATGTGCTTGATGCCGGGTTGGTGGCAGCCTCGATCACGCAAAACGGTGGCCAGGCATTGGCGGTGCGTTGCGACGTGACGGACTCCGTATCGGTGACGCAGATGGTGCAAGCTACTCTTGCGCGTTTTGGCAAGCTCGACATTCTGGTCAATAATGCAGCCTTGTTTGGAAGGGTGACGCGAAAGGCTTTCGATCAGATCGAATCCGACGAATGGGACCGGATGATGGCGGTCAACGTGCGCGGCACATTCGAATGCGTCAAGGCAGCTGTGCCGGCGATGCGGGCGCAGGGTTACGGCAAGATCGTCAACATCGCTTCGGGCACGGTCTTCAAGGGCGCGCCCATGCTGCTGCATTACGTGACTTCCAAAGGCGCCATCGTGGCAATGTCGCGCAGCCTGGCACGCGAGCTCGGCGGCGACGGTATCCGCGTCAATACGCTCGCGCCGGGCCTGGTCATGAGTGCAAACGTGATCGGCAATAGCGACTGGACTGACGCTGCGGTACAGAACACAGTGTCCAGCCGCGCCATCAAGCGTGAATCGATCCCCGAGGATCTGACCGGCACATTGATCTACCTGTGCTCTGCAGACAGCGATTTTGTTACTGGTCAGGTCTTGGTGGTCGACGGTGGCGCGGTGATGCACTGAGACTCGTCGTCCCAGGCTCACTTCGACAAATTTGAATCAGGCCGCTTCATTCTC
>JACMNW010000122.1 GCA_014378345.1 Pseudorhodobacter sp.
GCTCCCGCGAAGGCGCGCGTATGGGCGTGTTTGGTGCGGCCCAAGCCATTGGCTTTGGGCTTGGCTCGTTCGGGGGCACCGTCGCTGCCGATATCATGCGCCACCTGCTTGCATCCGACGCGGCAGCCTACGGCACCGTCTTTGCCGCCGAAGGATTTGTTTTCCTGATTGCCGCAGCCCTTGCCCTGCGCGTCACTGCCGCTGATACCGCGCACCAGCCCTCAACCCTAGTCCCCGGAGAATGACCATGACCTATGATGTTGTTGTAATCGGTGGCGGGCCTTCGGGGGCAACGGCTGCCGAAGATCTGGCCCGCGCAGGTCGCACCGTCGCCATGTTGGACCGCGACGGTCGTATCAAGCCCTGCGGTGGGGCCATCCCGCCGCGCGCCGTCACAGATTTTGCCATTCCTGACAGCCAAATCGTCGCCCGCGTCAACACCGCGCGGATGATTTCGCCCACCGGCCGCCGCGTCGATATCCCTATCGAAAACGGCTATGTCGGCATGGTAGACCGCGAACATTTTGATGAATTTCTGCGGGTTCGTGCCACCAAAGCGGGTGCAGAACGCCTAACCGGCACCTACCTGCGCATTGAACGCGATGCAGACGGCACTCACGTTGTCTACCGCGATAAAGCGACAAGTGAAGAGCGCCGTCTTACCACCAAACTGATTATCGGCGCAGATGGTGCGCGATCTAACGTGGCAAAAACCGAAGTTCCCGGCGGCGATAAAATCCCCTATGTCATTGCTTATCACGAAATCGTAAAAGCCCCGGCACCGCTGGCAGCGGCGAATGCAGATTACGATCCAACGCGCTGCGATGTAATCTATGACGGCAAAATCTCGCCTGATTTTTACGGCTGGGTCTTCCCGCACGGCGAACATGCCAGCATTGGCATGGGCACCGGCATTGACGGCGTTGATCTGAAAAAAGCCACCGCCGATCTGCGTGCGGCCTGTGGCCTGACAGGCTGCGAAACCATCCGTCGCGAAGGCGCACCCATTCCGCTGCGCCCGATGGACAAATGGGACAATGGCCGCGATGTGGTGTTGGCAGGCGATGCTGCGGGCGTGGTTGCCCCATCATCCGGCGAAGGCATTTTCTACGCCATGGCTGGGGGCAGGGCAGCGGCCACGGCAGCACAAGCCTGCCTTGCGTCGGGTCGCGCCAAGGATTTGCAAATAGCCCGCAAGATGTTCATGAAAGAACATGGCACCGTGTTCAAAGTGCTGCGCGTCATGCAAAACGCCTACTATAAATCCGACGAACGCCGCGAACGGTTCGTCAGCCTGTGCCATGATGTTGATGTGCAGAAACTGACGTTTGAGGCGTATATGAACAAAAAGCTTGTCTCCGCCCGGCCCTTGGCGCATCTGAAAATCGGCCTTAAGAACATGGCGCATATCCTAAGATTGGTCTCCCCGGTTTGGACATGACTACCGCTGTCTTGGCACCCTCTGAAGAAATGATTCCCGCTTGGGTCAACGGGAAATTAACCCCCGTCGACAAGCTAGAGGTGCACCAACGCGGCCTGCGTCATAAAGCCGTATCCGTCTTCGTAATGGACGGCACCCGCGTGCTGATCCAACGCCGCGCGTTGGCGAAATATCATACACCCGGCCTTTGGGCGAACACCTGCTGCACGCATCCGCGTTGGGATGAAGACGCCCTTACCTGTGCTATCCGGCGGCTGGATGATGAACTTGGCATCACCGGATTGCAGCCGCTTTTTGCCGACCGCATTGAATACCACGCTGAGGTTGGCAACGATTTGACCGAACATGAACTGGTGGATATTTTTGTGGCCCAAGCGGATGCTGGCCTGCATATCGACCTGAATCCAGATGAGGTGATGGCCATCCGCTGGATCGATCTGTCCGATCTTGCTGCCGAAGTAGCAACCAATCCAACCCCCTTTACCCCATGGTTGCGAATTTATCTGTCAGATCACAAGGACCGAATTTTCGGAAATCTAATTCAGTAGATCATACATCCTAGCATGGGGTTCTGTTGCAATCCTTATGTATCACAATAAGACGCTTCCCCGCCAATCTTCCGCGCCAACCACGGCAAAATAACTGCCGCCACATCCGTCGGCGCTTCTTCATGCACCAGATGCCCAAGCTCCGGCAGCACGACCACCTCCGCTTGGCGCATCTTTGCCGCAGCACCTTGCGAAATGCGCGGCGGAACCGCCCGGTCCCCCTTCGTGGCGATCAGCAAGACCGGGGTAGTCATCGCGGGCATTCGCGCGACCAGCCCCTGAAGCTGCCACTGCGCCATCATCCCCAACGTGCCCTCGATATGGCCGCTATCTTGCACCAAAGCTAGATACTGCGCCCGCCCCGCAGGCTCGATCTTCGACCCGGTTGATGACAGCAATCCATCCACCCGCGCCGCCGTCCCCCACAACCGCGACACCACCGTCGGGATCAATGGCAAAAGTGACAATACCCGCGCCATCAACGGAAACAACACCCCTGCAGCACCTTCAAATTCACCCAGTGCTGCGTTTATGCCAATGACAACAGGCGTGGGATCCATAATCTCCGCCATCCGCAACGCAATCGCCCCGCCGGCCGAATGGCCGATGATCGCCGCAGGCACCACGCCCTCGGCACGGCACAAGGCGCATAAATCCCCCGCCATTTCGTCCAACCCAAGCCGTCCCCGCCGCCCGGCGCGACTAAAGCCTTGCCCCGGCAAGTCCGGCACGATCACGCGGTAATGCGGTGCCAGCAGCGGAATCAGGTTCCGAAAACTATGCCCCGACCCGCCCGCACCATGCAAAAGAAGCACCATCGGACCAGTGCCCACATCCAGCACGCACCACTCATGCGGTACAGCCTTCACACGGCGAGCAGCACTGCGGTAAGGCCAGTCTTTGGGCATCCGGGAAATGTTCATATCAATCCCCCAAAGCCTGCCCAAGGATCACCGCAAGCTTGTTCGCATCCGCACGGGGGAGGGCGATATAGGTAGCCCCCAGCGCCCCCGCCAACACCTTCAATCCCGGTTGCGGGCGGTTGGCCGTATCAATAACCACCGTTGGCACAGCAGATCGCCGAATGCCCGCCGCCATTCGCAGCGCGTCTGCCTCAGCCGCCACCCGGTCTGCCGACCCGTCCAGTGCGATATTCCCCCGCCCATCGGTCAATAGCGCAATCGTCGGCGTCAGCCCTCGCGCCGCCGCCCGCCCCGCCGTATCCATTGCCAGTTCCAACCCTGCCGCCAGTGGGGTACCCCCACCCCCCGGCAAGCCAGCCAATCGCCGTTTGGTCTGCACCAAAGACCGTGTGGGTGGCAAAATCAATTCCGCCGCCCGCCCGCGAAACGCCAGCAGCGATACATGGTCCCGCCGCGCATAGGCTTGGGCCAGCAGCAATTCCACCGCCCCTTTCGCCTCTGCCAACCGCGCCATGGCCGATGATCCCGATGCATCCACCGCGAATATCAACACCCGGTCTGACGTTTCGCGGAACCGTTTCACACGAATATCCGATGGCCAGACCAAAACGCCCGCCACCACGCGGCCCGTCTGCGCCCGCCGCACAGTTTGCCACGGTGCCGCCACCCGCAATGTCGCCACCAAATCAATCCGTGCCCCACCGCCCAACCGACCGGGGCGTGATGGCAAAGGCCGCCCGCGCCGGTTGCCCGACCGCGCAGCCCCGGTGCCCGACGCGCCCTTTGCAGCCCGCGATGCCGCCC
>JACMNW010000013.1 GCA_014378345.1 Pseudorhodobacter sp.
ATGCCAGCTAAGGGAAAATCCATCACTCCCGGCGCATGAGGCGGCTGGAGACTTGCGGTAATTCCAAGTGCCCCAAGACGAGGTATATCGGCGCGGTCGATAAGTTCAATATGCTCGATCCGGTGGCGCCTGTCTGTGTCACCGTTCACTTGAAGCGCGGCCTGATAGCCGTCGATGGTTTGCCGCACCGCCCCGTCGCCGATTGCATGAACGGCTATCTGAAGACCCCGCCGGTCAATCTCGGTGCAAATCGCTTTGAAACGCTCCGCCTCAAACAACGGTTCG
Source organism: Pseudorhodobacter sp. (assembly GCA_014378345.1). Lineage (GTDB taxonomy): Bacteria > Pseudomonadota > Alphaproteobacteria > Rhodobacterales > Rhodobacteraceae > JACMNW01. Next base: position 286 of record JACMNW010000013.1, read on the forward strand.
CCCCGAAGGCCAGGCGCATCCGGATAATCGTTCAGCATGTAGGCCGTGCGGCTATCAACCACCCCGTCCATGAACATCTTAACGAAACCGCTGGTTACCCAGTCGTCACAATACTTTGCCGTCATGGCTTCGGCGCGGTCCAATTCCGACAGGTCCATATGCGGCTTGAAATGGAACGGTACCTTAACTCGCGCGATCAACCGGCCCTCATCTTGCATTTCTTTAAGCAGCTGCAGAGTGTAGCGGTTGCCATCCATATTCACCATCGAGGTGATGCCATTGGCCGCGCAATGCGCAAGGCCCGCCGCGATCTTGTCCTTGTCCTTGGCGCGCGACGCGTCTGACGGCCAAGGGTCAGGCTCGCCGCCTGTGGCAATGCCCAGCTGCAGATGTGCCTCGCCGCCCAAAGCCAAAACTGCGCCAAACGCCTCAAATTCCCGCAACTCGCCGGTGGCTGTGCCATCCGGGCCCATCACCACCTCATGCCCCTTCGGCATCACGGCCCCGTGCAACAAACCCGCCGCCCGAAGTGCCGCTGTATTTGCCCAAACCGTGTGGTGATCGGGCGCTGTCATCGCAATTGGCCTGTCTGCAATGATCCGGTCCAGATCATGCCGTGTTACCGGACGATCCAACACCTGATAAGACGCGCCTTGCGCCAGAACAATATCGCGCTGCGGATTGGCCAACGCATAGGATACGAAGGCATCGCGCAGGGCTTCAAACCCGTTAATCCCGCCAATCTGCAATTGCGCAAGCTCTGCCCCGCCCAGAACCAGATGCAGATGGCTTTCCACAAACCCCGGCAGCAACGTCCGCCCGCCTGCGTCAATCATCCGGGTGCCTGGCCCCGCCAGAGCCTCCACCTCAACCCGGCTGCCCACTGCCAAAATGCGCCCGCCCGCCAAGGCCACTGCCTCTGCGACCGGAAGCACCGCATCCATCGTCAATACGCGCGCGTTGATCACAATCATTTCCGCCGTCTTTTCCCCACAACCTTTCACATTCGTCCCGATTTAGTGCCGTGTTATCCGCACCGCTACCCCCGCGCCGCCACGCACTGCGCCATGATGCACAGCATCTCAAACATCAGCGAAACGCCCAACCATGCCGTCCCGCCCGACGCATCAAAGGGCGGCGACACTTCTACCAGATCCGCCCCCACAACGTTCACTCCCAACAACCCCCGGGCCATTTGCAATGCGACCCAGGAATTTGGCCCGCCAATGGGTCAATCCATGTGGCGCCATTCTGCGCCCGAATCATAGTTGACGCATCGCGCAACTGGCGCGGGCCATGCCGCGCGCCGGGCCGGTTGGTGGTGCCACCATCCCAAGGTGCTCCGATCAGCCCGATCTGCACCTCGTGCAGGCGTGGATGATCAAGCGACACATGCGGCAGCCGCATAAACGTCGGTATCCCTGCGAAGCGCGGCAGATCAAAGCCTGACACAGGCCGAAAAAAGCCATCATCCAAATTTGCCGTCACGCGTGCCCCCAACAAACCCAAAATTCTCGACTCGCAGCACATCTGACCATTGCCGTGCAGCCAAGTCACCCCCCAACACGCATTGTCTTACCCGCGTCACACCGTAGGGAAAATCCGCCAATCGCGGCGGGCAAGGCTTGACCCGCTCTTGTGGTTTGGCCTCTATGATGGCAAAAGTGTTCATCGGCGACGGCTGGCTTGACCAGCGGGCTAGGCCAACAGGGGAAGATTAATGTTCAACAAGACGGCAGACCCCACCACGGCACCAATAAAACCATCTTCAAACGCCAATAAATCGGTTCTGGCCAATGATCTAAAGATCGTTGGCGAAGTCACCTCCGGTGGCTCGATCGAAATTTTGGGTGAAGTTGACGGCAACCTGACAGCCCACGGACTGATCGTCGGGGCCGAGGGCCGCGTATCTGGCACTGTGCGGGCCGAAACGGTCGAGGTGAAAGGCCGCCTTGAAGGTAAAATCACCACCGAAGGGCTGACCCTGCGCGCAACTGCCCATGTTGCCGCCGATATTACCTATTCCACCGTGATAATCGAAAACGGCGCAACGATCGAAGGCAGCTTCACCCTGCGCAAAGCGTAACGCCCGGTAAAACCTCACACCCGCCCCTCGCCCTAAGCACAAACACCCAACCAGAAAAACTTTCGTACGAAAATTTTTTGCTCCCCGAAGATTTTTCGTGCGAAAAATCTTCTCCGCCCCATAAATCCAACCCTCCACTTCCCCTTCCCTCCACCTACCCTCTCTACC